>JAATVS010000302.1 GCA_014523695.1 Nitrososphaerales archaeon TH5895 | reverse complement strand
TAGAGACTATGACTCAATCTTGAAGACCAAACTTGGTGTAGTAGTAATTGATAATGATGGGCTGATGGCTAAGAAAAAAGTACAGCAGGCTTTCATCGGAATGCCAGAGGCGCAGCTAAGAGAATTCGCAATTTATGGTACCCCGGATGATGTATTAAAACAGATAAAAGAGTTTGAAGATGTGGGAATCCAGTATCTAATTGTTGATTTAGAGCCACAAAGAGAAATTGAAGCGATAGAAGTATTTGCAGATGAAATAATCAAGAGATCTTGAATGTAAAAGGTAAAAACGACATTCAGAAGCATGTCTAATCTACTTTATATTAATTATAGATTTGTTCATTATATTGAGTTAATAATCCTGTGCAAGGAACTCTAGAAGGTTTACTAGCCTCGCTTTCCCCCTCGAGGGAAGCATTTGTACACTCTATTATCAGTCAAGAACTGGGAATAAATAATCAGTGGCAAATAAGCGTAGAGTAGTAGAAAGTAAGTGTGGATTTGGTAAAAGTATTCAATGCACTTTTGGTTAACTCTTCCTTCAAGTGATGTGTAATAAGAGTCAGAAAAAGCTTCTAACTATATGGAAGTCCTGAAGAGAACTCTTGTAGATTTTTTGCTATGGTTGACAGATCCATTCCGGCAGTTGTCCATACAATCAAGGTTTGTTCATCACCTGTTCCGCTTTGACCTCCTCTAAGATCTTTAAAGTTACGCGTACTGTCAATATCGAAACCTCTACTCTCAAGATCAGTAGTATAAGTTTGAATGTCTTGCGTTGGAACCATCAATACTCCAACCGTATCAGTTGAACTTTGAGTATTATCTGACAATGACACAGGTGATTGAGATGATTGAGACTGATCTACTACTTGAATATTCCCATTCATTACAAATCCTTCTTCATAATCTTCGGTGTCTGTATAATGATAATTGCCTGTTCCATTGAGAGCTACATCCCTTACTTCAAATTGTGGAAATACACCAGTTTCATGAACAGTTTCACTTGTCGAATTATTGGTAATCACAAGGTTATGATCATGTCCTACATCACCATTGAACCATACAATATTTGTTCCTTCATTTAAGACTGCGTTTTGAGGGATAAATGGCTGATCTAAGAATCTGTCTTCATCTGCTTGAGGTCCATGATGTCCTTCATTTGGTATCAGAAAAATAAGGTTCTTGACATTATCCCAAGTATCATTCGATGAGTATCAAATACTCAATAGCAGAAGGAAAACGGTCGGCCTACTATTTTCTTCACCAGTTTATTTGTTCTTTTGTACGATTGCTAGAAAAAATAAAATTAAAATAGCCAGTGTCATTGAGGATGTTATCACAGAACCAAAGCCAGTATCTAAAACTTCAAAGGTATCTTCAAATGACTCAAACAATAATTGAATTCCGAAGAGGGCGAAAGCTGCTGCCGCATACATTACCTTCTTGAGACCTGTTTTTCTATATGCTGAAATCGATAATGCTAATAGTAGCAGAGAAAAAATTCCCGTGACTGCTACGATTACGGTTTCTACATTTTCGAAGATATCAGTTTGAATTAATAATCCTGAAAATACTAATAGTAACATTATCTCGGATCCAGTAAACATTTCTATTCAGTATCCCCCTTGGATAGGGAAAGAAAAATCTCAGCCAGCCGATTACTCCATTTATCCCAGATGTTTGGATAGTAATTTCGCATTAACATAGTAATATACCTAGAAGAAGCTTCTCTATCGCGTAATTGATATCTCTTGTATTTACCTTCTTTAACTTCCTCTATCAGCTTGAATTTAATCAAATGTCTAATATGCCAATTAACTGATGCCGCTGATATCCCTACATTACTAACTATATCTGTTTGTGTAGGCGCTTGCCGTTCTATGATCAACATCAGAATCTCTCGAGTAGTCTCTTGACCTAAAACTTGAAGGATCTCTTTTTCATTCTCTTGAAAAATTCCAACAGGGAAATAATGCTTATAAAGTCCCAGTCTAGTAGATGTTATTCTTCCCATTTTTTCCAATCTGTCTAGATGATATTGAACTGTTCCCAATGATATGTGCATCATCACCTTAGTTTTACGTAGGTGGCAGCCAGGATTCTGCTGAATAAATTGTAATATCCTCTCAGCAGTGTCTCCAAGCTCATCCACAATCTAGCAATCCTCGACAAGGTAACAATAATAACAATAACATACAAGAGAATGCAACATTCTGCTTTGCTGAGCGTATTTGGAATATAAATGCATTATGGTACAAGTACCTAAGTGATTGCCAATTTACACTCATCGTTATTTACCCTCATTTAGCGGTTTGTATCAGATTCCTTATTACTGTTCAGCACATCAACTTCCTACAACCATGAAAATAAGACCAATTTACGGCTTTGTTGCCGTAGTAGCAATTCTGACAGCAACAATTCTATCCTTCAGCCTTCTTGGAAATGCACAAGCTCAGAACACAACAGCTCTACAACCACAAACAGCTGATCCAACACAAATAAAGAGCTATCTAACAGAAGCTATCCAAGCACTGGATACTGGTAACAACACACAAGCATTAGAACGAGTAGATCTGGCTGGAGATCAGCTAGAGACGTTGACAGGAACTGAATCTGCCGATGATGATGATGAAGATGAGGGAGAGGTAGAAGAAGGAGCTGGAGAGGACGTAGATGAAGCTGGAGACGTAGACAGAAACGTTGAAGAAGACACACCATAATAGTCTGTAGTGAAAGAGTGAATTAGACTGAGCTCACTCAAATTTTTTTATGAATAAAGCATCTTTTTAAATAGTACTGACTCCGTAACGATCTGTCTGATTCTTCAAATGTTCTCGACTTTCTGATAATGCACTTCTTCGATTATGTGGAGAGACATCAAGCTTCAATAGCACATTCTCAATCAAATCATACAAACATCAAATTATTTACTCCAAAGAAGCAAAAAGAAAGTTTAAACCTAGATGTTTGTCAGAATTTAAACTTTGTGGTACAAATGACTAACCAAACTGTAATAGTTATGAGGTCTTGGCCTCATTCATTTAGTCATCTGTATCAAACTACTTATTAAACTTGAATTATCCACCGTTCTCTTGTAAATGACACAAGCAAAATTACTCCTTGCAATAACTGTTATAACCTTGTTAGTGGTAAGTGGACTATTTATCCCAACAGAGATAGAAGTTTTTGGACAGGAGCAGTTAGAACACAGTACAAATAAGACGTCCTCTTTCAACGCAGTCACACAAGAACCTCCTACCTCGACATCGGCTAACCAATCGTCAACTTGGATAGATTCTTTTAATCTGGAGAATTTTGATCTCACCTCAACTGGAGCAAATACCTACTTCATTCTAAAACCGGGATACCAACTTATCCTAGAAGGTCAAGAGGATCGAACACCGATACAGATGACGATTACAGTTTTGAATGAGACAAAACTAGTGAATGGAACAGAAACTAGAATTGTAGAAGAAAGGACAATTGAGGACGGTGACTTGGCCGAGATATCTGACAATTATTTTGCAGTGTGCAACCAGATTAAGGACATATTCTACTTTGGGGAAGACACTGACTTTTATAAAGACGGCAAAATTATCAGCCATAACGGGTCTTGGCAAGCTGGAAACGATAATGCTAGAGCTGGGATGATCATGCCTGGTAAAGTTGAGGTAGGATTAAAATATTATCAGGAACTTGCCAAAGGGATAGATGAGGGCAGAGCGGAAGTTGTAAGCCTTGATGATGTTATAGATACCCCTGCCGGAAAATTTCAGCAGGTCTTAAAGACTGAAGAAACTACTGCTCTAGAACCTGGTGAGAAAGAGTACAAGTTCTATGCGCCAGGAATAGGACTGATCCAGGACGACATGCTAAAGCTTGTCAAATATAAGCTGCCTAATACTAGCTGAGCTCGATTCAAGATTGTTGACATCGATCTTACCTCATCGCTTCCTCACCCTACTTCGTCTTAAGTTAGTGACGAATTCGTGCATTGAATCGTAGGTATAGCATGACGGACAAGGATAACTGAGTGGGACTCTCTCGTTTACATATCTTCAGGAACGAAGCTGCATCAACATCAGCATTGTGTTAAGCTACCAATTTGTCAAGTTGCAAGATCGTAGCGATGGTCAAATTAGTTATGGATGCCATGTATGCATAGTCTAGCGTATCATGGGTATCGCTACTTCTATGATAATTCGGATTCTTTGTCACCCCATCATCATGAAAACCTATCACGGTATATCCTAACGCTTCAAAAGGTAGATAATCAGCATTTCCTAATATACCTAAGGTCGT
>JAATVS010000301.1 GCA_014523695.1 Nitrososphaerales archaeon TH5895 | reverse complement strand
TTGTCCTCCCCCTGGTTATACATTAAGTTAAGGTGTCTAATTCCGTACTCATCCACTGGTGAATTCTGCAGTCCCTTTAATGCTTCGTCGTCCAATCCTTTCAATGAATGAAAGTCAAGAAATTTTGGCATTTATTAAATAACTTAACGGTATTATATAAATGAATTCAATGGATAGATAAAAACTGAATAAGAGGAAGCCGACATTACAAGGGTCCTTACCTATCTATGGTACAGTCACATTTGGTTGAAGGTAATGCGACCATGATGATGACATGTCCTAAGATACCAATTTAGGTCGTCACTACCCCTAATGGTTCAAGTCGTACTGTACAAATAGGCGACATATCTTAAAAATAGTATAATTATAGTTGGTCACTGACCTGCACGTGGAACGGTATCTCCCCCCTTGTGAACTATCTATAGCTCGCAATATTTATCGAAGTCTGCTTAAATCCTATGAAGGATGAGCATGTACTAAGACAGAACCTAGGTCTCAATGCCCGTTATTGAAGGGTGCATCAGTCATTTGTTCCAGTTCTTCCGCAGAAGCGTATGGAACACCATTATCTTCTGACTTTACTTCTCTTTCTACTTCTACCTATCCAATTTATCAAATAAATTATCGACTGATTTGCTGCCTTTCCTCCATACCTTCAATCCTGTTCAATCTGTCCTCCAATGTCTTGATAGCCAAAACAGACGGTCCCTCTGATAGTAGTTTGAATCTTGTCTCATTTGACTGGATGATAATCTTTCTGCGGTATCAATTCATTCATTGCAATTTGATTGATGTTGACAATCCTTCTAGAAATTTTACCACAAGAAAATATACTTCTGAAATCAATGGTATATCCCTATATAATGACGATGATCTACGGAGTAACCATTATCTGCAAAGGTGTTTACAATATCCGACATTAATCCATGTATAATGGCCTTAATTTGGGAATTCATAAAAGATGGTCTGCGATGATTGTAGTTCGTGCCCCCTGGAATGTATCTCAGATGTGTCCTGCCTTAACTTTGCTTTGTACTTTGAGTTTCTAGGTTTGGACCTTAATCGGTATCCACAACAAGGGCACCACAATCCGTCCCATTCAATAAATATTTCGCATATTTGGCATCTCCTCTGACCTGATGCGTAGCGGGCCCCATTCCCACTTGCTTTTTGAGCCTTATATCTTGTGCATATACCTTTGCAGCCCATTCAAACGTCCTTTGTCTCTAATATTATATCACAAAATGAACTTTTAAAATTTGGGCAACAAAATGAACCTATCTTATTATAAGACCTCAAAACCTCAGAAATGAACTAGGTAAATAGTTGAATCATCTTGCTTATAACTGATAATCTATGTCCGAAGAATTTTTTTCTAAGATTAGGATAGATATAGAGGAGCAAAAGAGAGCACTATCGATGTTCGCTACACGCACTGATGTTTCACAAAATGACAAGGCTATATTGTTAAAAGCAGAGTATTAAAATCAAGGCTGAATCAGCGTATTTCTTTGAGGCAGATGGAAATAGAGTGGCTGCTTTTATTGCTGATGTGCAGAGTGCAGACCAGATACCCGTCATTGCTGAACCGTTATTTAGTGGAATGGATGCTCTTGTAGAGTTGCATCCTGTAATGAGCCTCGATGACTTAAAAAAAATAATACCACAAGCTATAGTTGAAGCAAATTCCTACCGTTACTGAAACATAATCTTTTTGGCATAACAAGTTAATCACTGCACTTAGAACAGTACTGTTGTATTTAAGCGAGATAAGAAAAAACTGTAACGTACATACCAAAAAAAACTTACGATGTATGGCCAGTATGTACCTAGAAACAACTAATCACAATGAATGCTTTTAGACTATCTTTGCAGTTGCATTAATCGGTTATCAGCATATTTTTAATCATGATTTCACCATAAGACTGGTGTAATGACATCTGACCAAGAACTGTCAGCCAAGATTGAAGACACTCTAGCGGAATTGCTAAAGTTTCCGTTAATGGAGGCACTAATCGGAAGACGCTCTAGAAGATTTTGTATGGGTTCAGAGATCCCAGATGGTGTGTTCGCTTTCAAATCAAAGTATAAACCTATACCATTAAGCGAAATAGAACAAATGCTTTTGTTATCCACAATGGGTGGGGTTACTGGATGGCATTTTGCCATAATGCGTCACAAGAAATATGCTCCATACCTCTCTAATTACTGTAATAGCCCGTCTGGTCGCACTTTTCCCTCTGCAGCAGGATTTTCTACCTCGGAGATCTTTTATACAGATGACAAAGGCACATATTTCTTTCCCACAAGAGATTTTCATCCACCGCTAGATATAATGGATGGAAAGGTTGATTTACAGGAATTCCTAGTGGCTCACAAATCAAGAATACGAAAAATATCTGATAAGAGATTATACACTCCAAAGGAGGAGCCATACATGGAAGGACATAACACCTGGATAGCAAATCATGAAGGATCTACACTAGTTATTCCAGTCGGGGATTTAGCACAACACACACTTTCCTCAATTCTTTACTATACTGTGAATCATTTTGCTATTTTTGATGATATAACCAAGAAGCAGATCCCCGGTATTGACAAGTATGAAAATGTAGTTGATACAAAGAATCCCATTCCAATGACCTATCTTGAACAGTATAATATCTCTGAATTAACGACAGAGCTTTCGACCTCTTGTTACATAGGTATGCTGTTGCTTCAAGCTATGGGTCTTGGAGGATGGCTGTATCATGGCATAGATAGACATACAGTATTGGGGGCAACTGGATATCCCAATGTCCCAGGACTAGGATTCAGATATGATAAAGATGATCGCTGGTCGATACCCAATCCTACGGGGCTACCCGGAGTATTTGAAGCATTTTGTCCTCCGCACTACAAGAATATGAGAGAAGCAATTGATGCACTCATAAAAAGAAAGTTTGGTGAAGGTGGCGTGTACAATATAGAAACACCCGGTGCATGGAAGGACAGTGCAAAGGTAAGAGGCAGCGTTAACCCCATCACTGAAGAAATAAAAGAATGCGCAGCTATGCAAGCACAGTACATTTATGATACATATGGCAAATTTCCAGCCACTATTCCTAGTATATTTTTGCTAACATACTTGCAGGCACAGCACATAGACCTCGCTTTCTATGATTATTACTTCAAGCCCGGTGCATATCTATCTACACACAAAAATCACATGACAAACTGGCACTAGTCCGTTTCCTATAGAAATCCCTAGAATACAGCCAAGCCGGTCAAGAAATCTTATTACGAACGTCATTCTGTCTACTAAATATGGTCTGTAAGGGCACCTGCGAACGACTTAGGGCGTACAAGCCATCATCTAGAGCTGGCCGCTACGCCTCTGGCCAAAAAAGATGTCAGGTATGTGAAATATTTTTGAAAAGGCCTGGTCTGTTATGTCCATGTTGTAGCTACAGATTAAGAATGAAGCCAAGGAATATGAAGTTCAAGGGTATTCTAACGACAAGTAATCTTTTGTAGGAATGGGACCAAAAGATGTGTCAAATTATTTGCGATATTCAAGCCTATTTCCTATTGCAAAAATTCTCTTTTGTCGTACAAGTCCATCAAGACCTTCCTTTGTGAGGGTCCAGTGTCTGTTAGTGGGTGGATAATATGTCTTTCCTTCAAATTCATAAGGCATTGATCCCTTTTCAGAAGCTTGAGCTGAAACAAGAGGCGTACCATCAAAAATTCGCCATCCTTGAGGTACCGATTTTATTCCAGTCTTTTCTTCTTTAGTCATATTCCTCCAACTCTTTCCATCAGGACTTTCGATTAACGTATATCCAGTGCCTCCAGGCTGTCCATGTTCCTTAGATGAGTAAAGTTGATGATATTTTACATATTGCTTATCTTTTGAGTACCATAGAATAAAGTCGGTAATACCTGGGAGTAACTTTGTACTTTGATATCCAGTCTTAGTAAATGAAATTATTGCACAAAGGTTGTCTGCACCTCACTGATTTTGATAGCTTGTGCAATAGACTATTACACTGGTAACCTCTGCTGATTGGATTTATAGTGTCTAACGCGTAACTAATCTAAAAATGGCTCTTTTCTTATTAAGAATTATAGTTAGTGTTGTAAATACATATGTAGTCTGCATTACTTCGATTAACAAAGCCATAGGATTCTTATCTTGTAATGCTATACCTGTTATTTCATTTGGGATCCTTGTCAATGCTATCAGTGAGGTTAATGCAATAGTGCCTATTAGACCTGCATAGAACCAACGTGTATTCCAGTTTAATGCCATTGGTATCGCCCAGAAGATTTGTGCTATTCCCGATATAAGGAATAAGGCATCAGTGTATGGAAGTAATTCCATGGGAAAATTGAGAGGCTTCATTGAAGGCCCGATCATCATTAGGTGTAAAATTCCTGCAATTATTGTAGTTGCAGCTGCTATATAGAATAGGGCATAATTTCCGATCAAAAATGATTTTACGCCAGAAAATATGATACTTGACAACTATAATAAGCCACCTCTTTTTATATCGTTTTCGCTCTGATTCTCCCTTGAAATATTGATCATACATATATAATGGCTTCAGTTTCTTATGTAGTATCGTTATAATCCTTTACGAGGTATGTTGATGAAATATGATTAAGCATACTATTTACTAATTATTAGCGAGCAACATTGGCAGATCAAATCCAATATTTAAGAACTTTAATCTATGAAGGATCTATTGTATAGAAATACTAGAGTCAGTTATTTGGTTGGCCTCAGCTTCTTTAGTAGTAGGCATGAACGTTATCAGTAGATTTGAACTATTATGAATACTTCATTTATGAAAGGTTTTTTATCCTACCAGAAATAAACGCTTTCAAAAGTATCTCCATGAATTTCTGTCCAAACTTATCGAGACCGATCAAAAAAAAGAAGAAAGTAAAATGTATTACTCTAACTAGTTACTTCATTACAGGATTCTAGAGCCGCAGTAATCGTGTCCACGGATTGATATACTCCTACCCTAACTTGCGATAATATGTTCTCTTTACAGAGTACATATGCCTCTGAAAACTGACCCGAGGTGTATCCCATATACGCGAATCCAACTCCTATTAATACTGATATCCCTACGACAATGATAATCGTAAACAGTGTTTCGTGGTTAGTCGTTAAGGGCTTATGCGCTGGTATTTCTTTCTTCTTTGTTTCTAGTTCTTTTACATACATCATTTTACTCATAATATCTGATACAGCGATGATACTCAATAACTCTCATATGTTCTGAATATGATTAATAGAAAACCTCCATTGTTTGTATGGAACTTACTGATTTATAATAACCTATTATTCCTTTTAATATAGATATTAGATATATATACGTCCGCTATGCTAATCCACGTGGCTAATATCTCCTTCAGTTGCAGAAGATATTATCTTTAAAATCAAGCTTGTTGTTTCTTCAGAATCCTATAATGTTTATATAAACTCCCTTTTTATGCCTTCTTCTATCTCCTTTATTCTCTGCTTCGTAGGAATCGCCTTCTTCCATAGCATATCAAAAAAAGTATGCTGCTGTTCTATAAACGACTTAACTGTACTATGGATCCATTCTGGAAGCGGTCGGTTTCCTGTACTTTTGCAATTCCACCATAATGTACTCCATCAACTATCCCAAAATTGCGTTTAACTTCATCCAATGTAGAACCCCCTCCGCAATTTCCATTATTCGTTCGCAATAAGATATGTTATCTCTCATTATCTCAGTAATGAATCTTATTTTCATTCTAAGGATAAGAACTTCTTTCCACACTATAACTAATAACTTGCTAAAGTATCTTTCAGCAAACATGGGATTAATACAAACTAAAATTAAGAGCCTATTTTCAATACTTATAAAACTGGCATTAACGTTTCTATGTAGGGTCAAATATTGTATTTTCTTTTTCTAATAAGTAGTCTTTTCTAACAAGTAGTGTTGCTCAGTGTATTTAATTGTCATAATTCAGTAAAAAAATAATGGTTTGGATCCCCTATATCCTAGTCGATGGCACATTAGGTACTGTTGCAAGTAATAGTTTAGCCTGTTTGAACAGATATGGTTTTATCATCTTTGCGTCACCCGCTGTGATCCTGCATGCAGTGAAATGCCAGGCTATTTCCAATGATAGATACGTCAGTGTGAATCCAATTACCAGGTATGCTAAACCTACAATCGGTTCTATTAATGCCACGATAATCAAATATAGAATGAGATTAATTAGACAGCATATGAACTAAATATTACTTGTAATATCGGAACCTGAACTTTGTGGCAGTATTATTACTAATTGTATATGGCTCTGTTTTCAATGTTTTGACGATATTACTAGTCAACTTACAATACAAGAAGAGTTAAGCAACTTCTTGTCATAATTAAACGTGAGAATCGAATCACCGTCTCTAACAAACAGGTGTGTTGTCATAGAAGAAGTGACTGGACTTTTTGTGATTGAAGTGGAGGTGATTGGAATTAGATGACATTATCCATAAAACCTCAATACGATACAAAGAAGTTAATCGGAAAAGAACCTCATCTAAATACCACCGCTGTATTCTTGACAATTCTTATTAGTTGCTTGGCGGTTATTACAGTAGTTGTAATTTTCGCAATGTATGGATCTATACTGTTCACGAGTCCAATGCCAATACCAACTATAGATCCTGGCTTCACAGGTTCTAGCCGAGGTCCAGTATCTTTATCTTCCGCAGAAATAGCATCAACAAATCCAATACCATATACAGATCTTGGTAGTGTAAATGGTTTTGTAATGAGCTCAAAAGGCTTGCCTTTAGATGGAGCATTAGTAGTTATTTACAAGCATATGGGATTAGCAAATTCGGCAGATAAAAGTGCAGGTTACTTTACCTCTGTTATGACTGAATCTGACGGCTCTTATTCATTCAATAGTCTACCCTCAGGCGTATACAGATTCACAGTTACATATCCAGACGCAGTTGTTCAAACAATAGATAACTATGCAGTATCGCCCAGCACAAGTTCTTCATATGTCTTTAGAGAGTAACAGGAAATAGATCCATTCATCCATTATTTTTTAATTTTCTGGACCGACATTTCAGGTATCCTTACTAAATTTGAATATTTGTTATTATGGCGATCCTGCGATAATCGTTGCCACATCTTGGGCATTTGTAAATATCTTTAGACTCTTCAAGTAAGATCCACGAGACGTCTATCTAACTACTAGACATTCTGCATCTTGGGATGCTATTACTATTTCATCTTGACTCGGGTCGCTTTCAATTGTTAAGCTTAGATTTTCAGCTGAGATTACTTGAAGGTCAATACTAGATTCAGCATTTTCAATACTGCTGCCATTGTCATTACTGTCTGCATTACCTTGACTCCATATTCCCCTAGTATCGTACGAAGTTGTTTCAAGTAGGTTACCTATTATGCCATGTTCAGTGTCTCCAGACTTAGTTTTATTAAGTAATTCTTCATAATCAGAATAAATTGCACTATCTCCTTGGGGGAAATTTCCTATTATCCTACCGATGCGTAACCATTTATAGGTTTTAAAACCTTGACTTTGTTGATAGAGATATTATTCTTTGATACTTCAAGCGGAAACTCATTTTGAAGCAGAAGATTAGTCAATTCGTCAATGAAATTTGATTCTACATCATTTTTCAAATTTCTGATTTTATCAGTCAAATTCTCAAACTCTTCCATGAAAGAATTAGAAACGCCAAGACCTGCATTTTTCTTAATAGCTGCCAGAAGTGCTCTATTCAATGTAGGTAGCTCCTCTTGTGAAGGCACGGCTTAAATGTTAATTTTTTTTGTAGTGATCAATTAATTTTTATTTACCCGATGCTGCTGCAACAGATGTATTCATTGTGTTTTAACTGATTCCTAATCCTTGGCTGACTATATTACTAGTTAGCATCAAACAAACTCAATATTGGTATTCGCTACTTATCCTTCTCCAGATTATCGGATAATATTTCTGCTTCATATTCATCAAGACACTTTTCACAAAACAAGTATGGAAAGAGGGCCGGATTCCTACAGTTTTCTTTCTGACACTTGCGGATGCTCACAGTTGCTGCTACTACTATTGTTCCAAGGTTAACCTTAACCTTAACCTAAAAACCTCTTAGAAGAAAATGCTACATTTATCCTAGCGAACATTTGGGTATAGAAAAATGGTTTAAAGTTTGAATTCCTTTATCTTGATGGATGATGTGGCCTGTCAAAAAAATGCAGCAACGGGACAGATACGACATAGTCAGAAGTATCCTGGAAATAATTTATAATGTAATGTTGAACCTAGGTTTCGAAACTATATGAATAAGACACGCATAGGCCGTTTGGCTGGCCTGACATTTTTTCAGACTACTAGGTATCTAAAGGAATTAGTAGACGTAGGATTGCTTGGAACGATAGATTTCCGACCCCATTCTTACTATGAAATCACAGAAAAGGGGCGCGCCTGTGCCTTGAGTTATTTAGCGCGTTAGAAGGTGATTTAAGGCCACTAGCAATCCGGTCATGACAAAATTTAAATCTACATGGAGAACGAAGGAGATGGTACCGAACCTCCGAAGGGATTTCGTTTTATTTATTAGGCATACTTAGCTCAACTCTAAAAGGAAGAAAGATAGAGTACACTGAAATGTATGTAATCTGTCTATAATACCATATATGATGAATCTTGCATAAAGGACTCTTACTCGTTATTCTATACTAATGACAAGTGATACTTTAAGGAATGAATTGGCTAAATTTAAGTGAGTCTAGACAATTTAGAAAATTGGTTTTAAAAACCGTCTACACATAGCAAAAATGAGCATTATATTAGTGATACTTATTGACTATGAATAGATTGCTCTGTCGCTGCACGGATATTTGATGTTGTTATGTATTAGCACGATAATTATGAATGTATTCTTTTTCCAGTAGAATGATCACTTCTAAGATCAGATAATTACAATTGATACAACAGCTAAATATTTTAATTAAATACATACTAATGTAATTATCAGTAATAATAGAAGGTTCA
>JAATVS010000300.1 GCA_014523695.1 Nitrososphaerales archaeon TH5895 | reverse complement strand
ATTGAAAGCCTGTTCCGCAACCAATATCCAAAACCCTTTTGGGATTATAAATTTTCATTATATGTTTGGAGATAAAAAAATGTAAACGAGAATATAACCATGAATAACATAAATCCACTATATTATCATAGTCGCTTAACTCCTCATTAAAGACATTATTTTGCAAATGTTGACATTTGTATTTGATTAGGTAATTATAATAAAGTTTTTCTTAACAATACTTTAAGTTGGTACCGCTGTCTCCTTAATTTTATCAAGCGTTATCATACATCTTAAAATACCTCTCCTCTATCTTCTTGCATTAAGTCAATTTATTCCACTTGGAATTACCAAACTTGCAATAACGGAGGTCACTTTTTCTGTAGACATCAGCAGCAACATAGCAATCAATGAACCATATTTAACGTTTGAACGGTAGAATGGTAGGTAGGGTAGGTCGACTAACTAATGCCAGAACTGCAAGATAGTCTGAACGCCTCCAGAAGGTCGTCATGGCTAGTAGCCTCCTTTTTCAGGTTTCCAGTATCGTTCTCGACCGTTGTTTGAAACCGAAGAGAAAACTAATAATCTAGGCTTTTGATACAGTCTAGGAAATTGGACAATCAAGAAATACGTGCTACTCTGGATCATTACTGGAAGGCCACTGTGGCTCGTGATATAGACAGATCACATGACATTTATCATGACGACGTCATAGTTGAATTTCCACAGTCTGGTGAACGAATCTCTAGTAAACACAACATATACGAACTCAGGGCACATTACCCTGCTAAACTTAGTTTTAAGATCCTTCGAATACGGGGAGAAGGGAATCTCTGGATATCTGAAATAGTTATTACCTATGATGGGCGTCCAGTCAATGCAGTAACCATCATGGAGTTCAGGGATGGTAAGGTTGCACGTGAAACGTATTACTTTGCTGATCCTTTCGAACCACCTGAGTGGCGATCTCAGTGGGTCGAGAGAATAAAATGATCAGTGAGAGGAGTAAAGAGTGAAGAATGCAGATAAACAATAATCCATGAGTTAAGTCCAAAGAACGCCAGGACGTCTTTCGTAATATTTCACCGGATTGTCACTCTATCGATGCCAGAACTGCAACGACATCCTGAATGGATCAAACAGATCGTCGTGGCTAGTTGATTCAAGTTCTGTGATTAGTGATTGCAACGGCGCAACGTTTAGGGGGTGATTATTGGGGGGCTGTGATCCAAGGTAGGCTATTAAACATTGTGAGAAGGCAAATACGTTGTTACTGCCAAAGGCTCGAGCCGCACTTAGTAAAACGGCTGCCCGTCATAACTTTATATCGATAATATGAAGAATTGGAAGGAGAGGAAGTAATCTGTTCTTTATTACTTTGCCTTATCTTTACGCCAACCACAGTATTTAATGAATTTACTAATTAATATACTCAATATACGTTAGCCATAATTATATTTTCAACCATGTTATCCTAGGTGAAACTGTTTATCAGTTGTATTATAACTGAATATCACAAGTGATATCATTCGTGAAAAAGCGATACTTCTAGTTAGTAACGCTTAGCGGGATAATATGCCTGTCAAAATTTGCACCAATGCGACTAAACAACAGACCTTGAATCGTCCTCCATTTGCGCGAATACCTGCAGATAATAGAGTCTGAAAAGATAAGAAAGAAAAATAAAAAGTTAAGGTACGGCGTACTCACTGCCTACGCCAGTTCATGCATTGTTCTTCCAGGAGTGTGATCTCCGTTCCATTACTGACAGTCAAGAATAGGAGTAGGTGGAACACTAAACTCATTGTATCCAACAACAACTGGAGCAAAACCTGGCTTGCATGCTGTTGAATATCCGTTACCACCCGCTCTCTCTGGATCGTCATTAATTAGACCATGTCCTCCGGGTATGATATAGGTATCACATACACTATTATCAAAGGGGTCTATTGCGCTGCATCTAGATGGTTCGTCGCTTATACAGTGGTCGTAAAATGGTTCAAATGAAGAACCTATGAGCGATGAACATGCTCCATCAGGTGCATTGGGGTCTCTGAATTCACCCGCATTTCCACCTGTGGGCGGTGGAGTTGGAGTACAATTAGGTGGTGTCCCAGTTTGTCCTGGTGGGCACTGCTCAGGTGGTGTTGGTGTGCAGTTTGGAGGCGTTCCAGTCTGTCCAGGAGGACATGTTGCCGGTACAGGTGTTAGTGGAGGGATTACACCTGGAGCAATCCCTAGCCTTAGGAGAAGAGCATTATCCAACTGAGCATTTACTTTTTCGATTGCTTCTGCATTACTTAACAGAGTGTTTGCAGTATCTAACTGAGACAACACGGGTAACGCAAGTCGAGCGGCAACCACATACTTAAGTGCATTTTTCGGAATGTTCTCTAGGTCAGCCTCTTCTGCAACTTGACCTGCGACATCAACTAAAGCGCCGACCAGTGCCTGATTTCCTGGAGAGTTTGGATCGAGATTCTCGGCAAATACCTGTCCAATCCTTTCCAATTGTATGTCAAATACGGACTTTGGAGGTTCGGCCTGTTGCTCAACAGCAATAGGAGCGTCTTCTTCTAAACTTTCAAGTTGAGGTTCGCCTAGAGGCTCAGATGTAGGTGCCACTTGTAGAAGTTGTGGCGCCTCACTTCTGGAGAGTCTTTGAGTGTCAATTACATCCTCCCCTGCCACTTCGGGGTCAGCCTTTGAACCAATGTCCTTGACCTCTTCTTCTTGCTGCTGCTCATTGATGGCATTTTCTTCTACTGCATTGTTATTGTCAACCTCTTCTCCTGACTGTTCTCTCCCCTGGTCCGTCTGACGAGTTCGTTCTTCAACTCTCTCGTCATCATTAGCCTTACTTTCCTGTCGATCCGCATCCTCGTCATTTTTACTTTCTTCCTCGTCGCGTGCTTCCTCTCTGGCTTCGCCTCTACTCTCTTCTCTTTGCTGTTCTCGATCTCCTTTCTCCTCATCTTGTTCGTTATCCTGCTCCTCAGCGAATGATATATTCACAAACGGAACTACTGTCGAGGTTATCATTGCTACTGCAAATAAACCTTGTAGTAATCCCACCATCATATTGGGCCATCTATTAATACTTTGTTTGTAAATCATGTAAATCTTTTACCATTCCTGGATATTTTTAGGTCACCTCTTGGCCTATCTTGAAGTCCACACTAATGGCAGAACTGCAAGGACGATTTAAGCGAATGATCTATGATACCTCGTAAGTCGTCTGTATCTCCAATCAATCCCCATTCTACAATACCGCCACACCCTGTAGGTTCTTCAAGAACTTGGAGTGCGGTAACTGCTAGCGGGAGAGGAAGGCTTAATAAGAGTGAACCACCACCGGCTAGAACGATACCATTACGAATACAGCCCACAGCGCGTTCTCCTTCTGTAGTGAGAGTATTATCCGGATTAACTAGAACGTCGCATGATGACACCAAGGCTGTTTGTGAGTCATTACACATCTTAACCCAGTCGATACCTTCTTGTTGGAAAGAGGGTGATTGGGTAGCACTTCCACCTCCGTCAAAATCACCAAGAGGCACATCTTCTGATTTGTCTTCAAGGGTTACGAGAGGGGCTTCTTTGAACCCGGAAGAGTTCAACTCAGAGGAATTGACCATGTGATCGAAAACAGGCTTAAATTGTTCGAAGACATCTTCAGAGGCCGAAAGTCTCATGGAATATTGAATACCTGTGCTGTTATCTAGTGCAGGTTTGATTGCTGAAGCAGTTCAGATGGGAAAAATTCACTAGTTGCTGGCTGGCTGGTGCATTTCAAGTCACTTCTTGTTCTACCTTCATGTATTTCCACTGATAAAATTGGTTTCTCCTTCTTGAACCTGGATGTAATTGACCAAAAGGGTCTGGAGCGGCTGGTAAATGGGATTCTTGTGAACAACTTTCAGACATCCCTAAAGAAACACTTGTAATGACAGGAACTCAAGATATCACTTCACCCCCAGCAAATTCCATGTATTAGCTGAAAAGATTCCAGGAGCATGGCTTGTGCAGTTAGAAGGGGAGGTCATGGTTTAGTGTTTCAGTTTCCTGAGAAAATTGCAAAAATTGTAGAAACCTTTCTCCAGGTTATGATATGAATTAATGGAATAGACTCTCTCTTAATAATACGAATATGCAATTAAACATGTATTGCCCTAGTTCTCCGTACCAAGAACAGATCTAATGTAATCAGAACTATTCCAGACACTAGTGCTAGTATCATAGCTGGATACAGTGGGTGTGCTAAGGGGGTGGGATCAATACTCCCAGATACTCCGATCAGTGCTAGAATGTTATGAATTATTATTGTGGAATACACCTCTTGTCCCACAAAATAAAAAATACTAGTTAGTATGGCTGGTATCATGAGAAATATCACCATGTTCGGTTGGTTAAATGGAGGACTATGAGCAAAATGGTACACTCCAAATACTACAATTGATACTAAGCTTGCTATTATTACAGATAATATTGAAGTGGTTCTTACGTTTCCACGGATTTTCCGAATTGTATTATCATCCTTTTTGTCCATCCTCCGTTGTGCTAGAGATTCAAAAACAGTTCCAACTACCATCCAACATACCACAACCTCTGCAATTGAGGTGGGCAAAGTTTGAGAAAATACGTTTACAATCACGACCGGATTAAGGGAGGTAGACGATTGGATTGAAAATAAGAGGAATCCCGCAAAAGCAGCGACTGCTACCAGAATAAGAATACGTCTAGAAGTTTGAAATCCTAGTTGTTTTTGGGTTACAAAATTACTCCTCAAGAATAATTTAAGCAGTATGAATCCGACAACCGTGCCTATCAGAATATTCGCAATGATAGTATATGCCACTCTGCCTAGGGGATCGTTGGTATGGAGCAGATTGATTCCACCTTCCAGGATATAAGTGGCAAATACCCAAACGATATAAACAGAAATAGAAAATATTATTAATTTTAACATCTTATTGGGAGTTTGTACAATATGCTATAAACTTTTGAGATATTCT
>JAATVS010000047.1 GCA_014523695.1 Nitrososphaerales archaeon TH5895 | reverse complement strand
GGTACAGAGCATCTAATAAAAGTACATGGCATGAAAGCTGAGGATATAACACCGCAGTTTAAACATTACTATAGACAATACATCAAACATCACTAAAATACGTATAACTTCACCATCTTTTGACCTTTGTTCTATCAGCCCAGTCGATCAACATTGTTTTTTAGTTAGTCAGCAAGCAAAACACCTATCGTACGACCATCGCGTTATTCCAGATTAGACATCCTTGTGTGTTCAAAGCATGCGGAGCCCTAGCCATTACATATACTTAGGTAGTTTTCTCATTAAAGTTTCGGTATGGGTTAATTAGTAAGGATTTTAGAGATAGCAGAAAGTTATTCGTATATTGTGAATCTCGCGCTTGGATTACCATGTATTAAGACTAGAAAACATAGTTTCAAATGGGAATAGTCCAGCCACTGCAACTTGACAGATGAGAGTTCCTTTCAAGCAGAAGATGATATAGATATGTACTGTATCTGCAGGTACAACTAAATTAATTAAAGAAGAATTGCAACATCTTTTTCAAGGAAAAGTTTGGCTTTTTTAGTCTTAGTGTTTCCAAGTATATATTGACAGACAAAACTTGTCCGCAGCTTGCGGTCTGTGTAGACCGACTGCTGAAAAATTTTGGGAACTGGCTGCTGCTTCGTAGCACATTTGCCAACATTATCTGATGCCTAAGATAACTATTTTCTATGTTATAATCCAGCCCTCTTTATTTTTGATCCACATTTGGGACATGCTATCTCCCTGTGCTCGTTCCCACAATTCATGCAATAGTAACTTGACTTTACTTTGGCCATAGTCATTTGAATCAGAGATGTTGGATTTGTATAATTCCTTAATCTAGTTGAAATCGAAACCAGTACCTGTACTTGTAGGATTTTTCATGCCTAATTTTCTTAAGTACAGATGTCTCCTGTACCAACCAATTATCAAGAATGCAATCAATGCTAGAGCAAGATCGGCTGGGAATGGCAAGAAAAGCATGATGATAAAAGCAACAGCTAAATAAATGGCCGTCCATTTGAGCTGATTCAAAACAAGCTGTTTTCTATCAAAATCCTCCATTTACGTACATTCCTATTAGTATTATACTGCAAACATTCCTGATTGAGCTTTATAACAAAATGCGAAGAATGGACTTCTTTTGAGTGGAATAGAATACTTCATTCTTATCTCACATTTAGGCCACCGTCTAAAATTCTAATTCTTGATACCGATGGCTTTGTAGGTACATAGGTGACAATTTAGCTAATAGTGGATTACTCAACGACGGGAGGCCGATAAGCAATCCCTACTTCCTGTACCTTACCCTCTGGTTATTCAATATTTTGCATGTTATAAACTGATGAACATCGGAATAGTAGTTGCGGCTGGTCTACTTATGTATGCGGGCTATGCCGCAGGAACTGCAATGATGCCAGAAACCGTAGGTGGTAAGGGATTTGATGCAAGTCAGGCTCATGAAATTCTTGCACCATTTATTGAGCCTATTGCAGCCGCAATTCTAGTACTTCTTGTTGGAATTTCCTTAGGAGGAGCAGGATTCTTATTCGTAAACTATCACAAGACAGCTATTTAGGAGATTTATTCCATTTTCAATCAATATTATAGTTTCTTAAAAGAGATATGGTTTTAATTAATATCTCTTCTTCTAGAGGTGACTTCAACTACCTCTGCTAATAGGCTCCAAATCTTGAGCCAAGACTCTCTTCACCTGTATCCGCGGCACACCTATAAACATAAATAATTACTTTCGATAGACTTTGCGTATGGAATCAGCCACCATATTGGAAACTATCTGGTATGGCTCTTCATGACGAAGAGTGGCTGATCGCATTGCTGCAATGCACTGGATCTTTATTATCAAGAAACGCGGTGTTGAGGTATTTGAGAAATTGAATAGCTGTCATCCGAAAGATGGAATTTAATAATATGGTTATCCACAACAATTTTTGACCTTTAAAGTTCAAGATTTTTCTGACGTGCTAGTTCTTCGGAAGGATTGATTTTTGAAAGTGTTCAGGTAATCCATTTTGGATTCGTCACTTTAACACCAACATATTACATACTAGTCTAGTCTGACTATTCGTATGCCCAGAATGTGACTTTATAGATCCATCAGCTTTTTCCTGTGTGTACATTCAGTAGACAAGGATAAATAGTTGATATCGGGTGCATATTACAATATGTTGTATCTTGTAACTGGAGTATGGGTTGAAGACCCTTCGATGACTGTAGAAGAATTTGCGAAGCTTTGGGAGCAAGTGGTACATCAAAGTCTTGAAACTCTTTCCAAAACCTTTGACGATAATAAGACTGGTGGGATATATGCTGGTCAGAGAAGGGGGGTTTTCATACTTGACGCCTCGTCTCATGAGGAAGTGGGTAGTTTTATTACAAATTTACCATTCTGGAGTCATTTGACATGGAATGTGGAGCCATTGCAGTCCTTCCGTTCTACTATTGAAAAAGACATGAAAGCTATGGAAAATCTTTCAGGTAAGAAATAACTGGCTACGTCATCCCCTTTTTCCGGGGGGTGTGCTCGTTTCCGCATCTCATGCAATAGTAATTGATTTGAGCCGTACTCAGTTAAACGGGAAACTTACACTCACTCTCCTTCTGCCTTCAGGCAGAGTAAAGCCATTCTGAAACTATCGAATAAATCATTGAATGCTGACTTTGACTTGTCTAAGTGGGACATAAAAGTAGTACCTTAACAAGACCCTAGGGGGTTAGATTCCCGTAGGTAAAGGGGCTCATCATTTGTATGAGATATATGGTTTACTAATAAAAAATGTTTCCGTCTATAGAATCATCTCGTAGTTAGGTCCCGAAATCAGTTCATGCTTGGTTCAATGGATGATTCAATTGTTTGGGCTAGTAGTCGATAGAAATGTATTTAATATCTTACCAATCTCAGCCGGATATTGACTCATTACTGCATGTCCAGCATCTTTGATCTGTACAAG
>JAATVS010000299.1 GCA_014523695.1 Nitrososphaerales archaeon TH5895 | reverse complement strand
TATTTATTGATGGATCAATACTACAGGACAACTTGCTCTCTCAGATACACCTCTGGATACACTGCCTATAGCATTAACCTTTGAAATGCGCTTTTCTAATCTCTCGCTGCTCATTATGATCAAATCTATTTGATTGTCCTTTGCAAATTTTAGAATTTGATCTGATATAGAGTTGATGGTATTTCCAACTAAGACTCTTGGAGTAGCTTTTATGTTTTCCTTTGTTAATCCGTTGATGAGTTTCTCTTGCACCATTTTCATCCAAGCCTCTTCCAGTATTCTTGAAATACTTCTCCTTGTACGGTCAATCCATACCCTTTCGTTGCCTAATATGTAAGAAGGTGGAATCGGAACGTGTTCTATAACATGTAGAATCAATAATTCTGCATCAAATGCTTTTGCGAATTCCTTTGCCTTATCTACTGCTCTATCTGACATTTCAGTCCCATCGTGAGGAAGTAATATTTTAGCAATTGTCATGTGCATATATATTTGCAATTTACCTTATATCAAGTTCCAATAGCCCACTAATCAAAAGTAAGATGGCAGACATGATTTCTTCTTAAATGGATAAAAAGCGGACATGAGACAGCACTATGCTGCATGGCCTCATCAGTCCAGGTGCAACATTAAGCAATACAAGTTGCAATGGATCAGTCGACTTTGGTTATCCGATACTTAACTCCTATTTCTTTTCCGTTTCTTGTCAAAGTGACATAATGAATTCTGCTTGTCTCTAGGTCTTCGGCAAACTCTTCAGGAATGACAAACGTTGAATATCCAAGATGATGTTCCTCCGAATTTTCAAATTGTATTCTTTGGCTGTGAACGTACATCAGTGTACAATGACTTTGAGGTTTTACACTTTCTCCCCAAGGTTGTATATGCACTCCATCAATGTCTTCCATTAGCTCAAAATCGACCAAATTGTCGGGAGGTATATCCTTGACAAGAACGCCTTTATAGAAGGGGTCTTCTGTATGCATTTCTTTGGTAGACATATCTACGTTCCCACCACCAAATATTTTGAATTGGGCCCTCCTACTTCATGTCTTGTTAATTCAAGGAACGTATATTCTGTTTTCGGATTTTCCTTAACTTGTATGGAAGTCTTCGGACAATTCAGCGGTATGCAGTCGGTAGGTACGGTTATCACTTTTTTCATTTTATTTTCTCTTGAAGCAGTCAGTTGCATGACTATAATTTAGAGAAATAGATATTTATATGTTACTGGCCACCAGTAAAGGTCCATAGAAACATCCAGTTAATGAAACTAGTGCTGGTACATGTATAACAGTCTCATTACCGAGGTCGGAAATAACTTGATAACTTTAACTCGCATGTAGATACATACCTTGTCGCTTGTCTCGGTGCAAGAATTATCCAACGTTTTTAGACCTACTGCTGCCGTCCATCTTTATCAGGCTAGATTCAATAGAGAAAATCATATCTGTGATTATCATATTGTTACTTGGTTGAAGAACCTGTTATCACTCTCATACTGTGCACCGTTACTCTTGAAGAGTAAAAATATATTAATATGATTGGATAAAAGAGCTACTATGAATAAGCTAAGTTACATTACAGATTTGATAAAAACCGAACACATTTCTCGATTTGTGATTTAAAGGTCATAAGTGCGAGTCCAGCATGTGGAATCTTGTACATGACAACTAACAGTCCACATTTCATATCGGGTCAAGTGCGATTTAGAGGCAATGACAATGACAGGTATCCGTTTAACTATTTAGAAATGATCGATAGTATCTTTGGAAAGAAGATAATACCATAGAAGTCTGCAGCGGCGGTATGAGAGGCAATGATTGCTTTACGGTGGATATTAATCCAGAGGCAGATCCTGCTCTTGTGGATGACGGGCAGGAACTTTCCAAGGTTACTAGTGCGAAATTCGATCGCTGGCGATGCGATCCATCATACAATTTTAATACTGCCGAAAAAATGTTTAGAGTGAACTTAGAAGATCTTGAGAATAGATTTGACTCCCATGTCAAGGGCAGCATCACCATATATTGAGATATCTGGATGCACTGACGAAACTGTTAGATTAGTCATTACGCCTCCAAATGTTAGCAGAGACCTTCCTCTGCATCTATTTTGAGCCGGCCTACGAAATTTTGAAATCTGTTACTCTCCCACTGAAGTAGAAGCTACTGGGAGCGCTTATGTTGAACGTGAGGGCCTTCCTTCGAATCCTCCGGCTGTAAACATGACTGCCTTAGCAAACTCAACAGCGGAGCCGATAGTAAGCCAAGCAGATTACCAGATTGCTCAGGGTCTAGCAGACAAAGCGCTAGTAACATTTATGAATACTGCACCACTCACTGCCAGTAACAATGATCCCCAAACAATTCTCAGTGTATTATCTGGTCTTAATGCTTTTAAAACAGCAGTAGACAACTCGGCACCATACAACGTAGTTGAGGATATAATGCTTAGCCCTATAGACAGAGACATGGAGAAAGCGTTCCAGACATCATAGACCAAGGAAGACTTAAAACCACTCTCTTTATTTTGATTATTAGCTGCGTTTAATAGGCATTTTGAAAACTATACAGTAAATACAGAACATCGTTAGGTTAGCAGCATTAGCGAAAATATAACGGGTATTAGCAGTCAAAGATGCCTAAATACCCTTTTTCGTTAAACTACCAAAAGTTTGAGTACCGGATTTTTAGGTACACCTATAGTTTCAATAAGGATTTTATAT
>JAATVS010000046.1 GCA_014523695.1 Nitrososphaerales archaeon TH5895 | reverse complement strand
TGAGCCCTTCCACTTACGGATATAGTCCGATAAAATACTATTGTATGAGTTGTGGTAATGAGCACAGAGAAATCGCATGCCCTAAATGCGGTTCAAAAATGAAGAAAATAGGATAATTAATAACTCTAATATTTTGATTTTCTATTTATTTGCAGACAGAGTATTGTAATGATTATACTTTTCAACTGGCCAGTAAACTTGGCTTAGCCTAGTCTTGATAAAGCCAGAGTCTGATAGATTTAATTATCGCTCGTCCAAAAAGTCATATCGATTGTTGTCGATTCATTTGAAGATTACTTTGCTGTTGCTTTTACTTACACCGTTCGATTTGGGTTCTGCCGTTTATGCCCAGCAAGCAGTTTTTGGTCAAGATTCATTTGAGAACACAAGTGGGGGAGAGACAGCAGATCGCCTTGATACCATAATAGAGCTTTTGGAACAATCAAGACAAGGAAATATCATCCAGCTAAACCTGACCATTATTGTCTTCATGATGGGATTGGCGTTTGTAATCTTTGGTCTGTACATTGGACAGGAACACAAACTTTCTGTCTTTACGAAGAGACTCTACCTGATTGCTTATTTTGCACTTATTGTTCCTGTCACAGTTATACTCGTACGATATATAGCTAATGCTATGATATCTGGCACATTAAACGATCCAGTTCTAAATGTTGCGTTCTTACTTCTTATTCCTGTTACGGCCTCGTACGTCCTAATGATAGTCAAAAGCAGGCATGACGTTGTCGGGCGTTCTTGAACCACAACCTAATATTAGAACCGGTCTAGTCCTCTTGTGCTAGTTTTACTTTTTGGATATCAGCTATCCCAGAGAGTGATGTGATCTCGCGTTTTGCGAGGCACAACTTAAGTATTGGGTTCTGGGTTGTTTTCAGTAAAGAGATTCTTGGTTGGTTCGTCCTGAGACTTTACGGCATCATAGCC
The DNA here is from genome assembly GCA_014523695.1 of Nitrososphaerales archaeon TH5895. GTDB lineage: Archaea > Thermoproteota > Nitrososphaeria > Nitrososphaerales > Nitrososphaeraceae > TH5896. The sequence continues at coordinate 7,387 of JAATVS010000046.1, read as the reverse complement.
ATTATTTTGGCCCTAATAGTAATGATATTTCCAGTAGGAACCTCTGTATTTCTAATACTACTGATTGAAATGGCTTTCTTAATTGATGGTATCTCTAGAGTCATTCATGGATTTGGAGACAAAGAAAGCCGTGGATGGTCAAGAGGATTTAGTATTGGTGTGGGCATGATTATGATTGTGACTGGAATACCTGGAAGACGAGTAGGGATACGGTTGTAATGTCGACGTAATTGATTAATGTATTCTACAGTTTAACACAACATTTTTTATCTTGGAAGCGTGTGCTATCTTAACAGCATGTCCAGTATTAAGAAGAAAACAGATATTCCAGAGAAGGAGCGAGCGTTAGTGCTTCAAGGAGGCGGATCACTTGGCGCCTATGAAGCTGGAGCGTATAGGGCAATATATGAATTCTTATCAAATAGAGATGAAGAAGGAGGAGAGAAAGGAAGGTCCATGTTCAATATTGTTGCAGGCACCTCAATAGGTGCTATCAATGCTGCCGTTCTTGTAAGTTATGTCGTGGAGAATCAAACCTATGAAGGATCTGCAGAGAGACTTGTCGATTTCTGGAATTACCTCTCCAAAGATTCGATGGTGGACACTAATCCCTTCTTTAAGCCTTGGTGGGATTATTGGCATGCAATGAATAGAGAGATTGCGTCAGGAGAAGCCGCAAGAAGGTACTTTTCAGCTAAAGAGTTTGCAATATTTGGAGTACCAACTGTCTTTTATCCACATGGACCTACGCGTGACAGTAAATTTTATGATTCCGACAATACCTGGTATCGCTATAGTAACGAACCATTAAAACGAAGTCTAGAACGGTTTGCAAAATTTCCAATAGCCACCACACAAGAGGACAATCAGCCAAGGCTATTACTGGTGGCAGTTGATGTCGCAGATGGTACCCCAGTTACATTTGACAGCTATCCCAAGGAAGACGGATCAAGGAAAACAGAGTACGGGAAATTCATCAGTCATAACGATAAGGAAATCGGATTTGAACGCGTGATCCACTATGATAAGGGTATTACATCCGATCAAGTTATAGCAAGCGGGTCATATCCAGTTAATTTTGATTTTGCTAAAATAGAAGTTGAAAGCTATAACTCTGAATCGGCTAGTAATAGTAAACAAATTGATGTAAAGAAGACAACTAATGGAAATGACAATGGTTATAGTCACAGAAAAGAGATGCGGTATTTTTGGGACGGGGGTCTTATGACCAATACTCCATTAATGCAGTTAGTTCTAATGCATAGATATTATTGGTGGAAGGTAAGAGGATTAAAAGATAGGGTTCCTCGGTTAGGGATCTGCGTAATTAATTTACATCCTAAAAAACAGACAGAGATTCCATCTGATAGGGACGGAGTTATCAATAGAAATAGCGATATAACTTTTTCAGATAGGACGCAACAAGAGGAGACCATGCTTCTGTTAGTATCTGATTTTGTTGATTTGATAAAGGACCTAATAAAGGGTGCTGAGGAAAGAGGAGTGGACAAGAACTTTATCACCAATCTCTTAAACCGGAAAACAAATTTCCATGGTCAGTTCTTGAAGCCAAGACGATTCCAAGACATACTTGAAGGACGGTTTGAGATAGATGAAATAATACGCGTAGACCGAAAAAACGACGAGCATACAATTTCTAATAAAACCTTTGATTTCTCTTCCGAGACTATAAAGCTGTTGCTTGAACGAGGATATAATGATGCTCGTAACGAATTTGATGAATACGCTAGAAACCAGCTTGTGAAGACAGTCGAAAAAAAGTGAATGAGTTCTCTCCAGAAATAGTCAGTAAGAAACAGATTATGATGTAATCATTGCAGATATGTTTGGGATCACAAGTGGTGCGCCGTGCGAAGATTACTTTATTACCGATATGAGTCCATCAACGCCGGTAAGCGTGCCAGCTACATAAACAGCTTTGTTGGATGGATTAAATTCTAAGGCGAGAGGAAGGCTGTTGACATCGACTGTGCCGGCTACCGTATTCTTCTCGCTGTCTAAAATAGACACAGAATTGGATACAACGTTACCTACGTAAACATTAGTATTGGATGGGTTGAATAGCAAAGCGACAGGCTCGGAGCCAACTATGACGGTATCGAGTAACGTGCTATTAGACCCATCAATCACAGATACAGTTCGTGAACCGCGGTTGGCTACGTAGATATCGTTGTTAGCAGGATTAACTTCTAGGGTTGTAGGTTCGTTTTCAACTTCAACATTATGTGCTACCGTATTATTCCCGGTATCTATTACAGAAACCGTTCCTGAATCACGATTGGCAACGTACAAGTAGTTGTTTGGGGGATTAAATTCTAATGATATGGGTGAGTCTCCTACCTTTATTTCTTTGATCAGCGTATTATTATTGCTAGCATCGATTACAGATACAGTTCCTGAGCCTTCATTTGCTACGTATATCTGGTTATTGGAGGGGTTAAATTCCAAGGCTACAGGATCTGTACCTACTTCTATATCATTGGTAACCACATTAGCAATGCTATCAATTACTGAAATAGAGTTTGAAATTACATTGGCTACATAGATATTGTTGTTGGATGGGTTGAAGAGCAATTGTTCTGGGAAGCTACCAACAGTAACATTCTTTATCAACGTATTATTTACAGTCTCAATCACAGAAACTGTTCCTGAATCACGATTGGCTACATAAATATTGTTGTTATATGGGTTGAAGAGCAGTGCCTGTGGTGATAAACCGACAGTAACATTCTTTATCAACGTATTATTTACAGTCTCAATCACAGAAACTGTTCCTGAATCACGATTGGCTACATAGATATTGTTGTTAGATGGGTTGAAGAGCAGTGTCTGTGGAAAATTGTCCACCGGTATGACTGAGACTACCGAATCTCCCAGTACATTCTTCACTCCATGCGATGATGCAATGATCATCAGTACAATGAATAAGCACATGAGAAGAGATGATAGCATGCTTTAAGCATCATGTGGTTGCAGGGATGAGTATATAAAAATTTCTAGTACGACATATAGGCATAGTAAAATAGGAACACAAACTAGAAAGGAACTGCATATCTATTGTATTGTCAACGAAATAGTTCTCAGCGTGATCAACCAAAAGCAGTCGATAGAGCGGAGGAAACAAGAAACTTATGATTGAAAAGATTAGATGTGAAAAAGATGTGCTAAATGTTTCATTTGTTAGAGTCCTGTGGCTGCACTATCTCAACGAGGCAAAGCTCTAACGCTAGCTTAAGCCCATCATATATAGTCCATGCCTCCTTGATTTTGCCATTCTCAAAATGAAAAACTTCGGACACCACTAATGTCAAACTTTTCATGGCTAGCTGGAAGTCCAAGAATTTCCCCTTCTTGAGTGGCTTTCAGGTCCACCCTAATGCAATGTTGTTTTGTTCCCCAATGTCGTCTACTATCGTGACCTCTATATCTGGTAACGCCTTACGATCTTCGGCTATCCACTCTTTGAAATCCTCTAAGCCTCTCACCTCTTCTGCACCATGATAAATTATATCATGTGTGAAAGTCTCTGCCTCCTCTAGTTTACCTTCATTAAATATTTCTTGAATAAATCTCCCGAGTAATTGTCTTCGACCTGCGTTTGCGGATATGATTACTAAGTCTTTCAGTTCCGATACTCTACAATTTCGCGATTAAATCCATTTTCAGTTTCAGAATTCTTCATCTGGTAATATCACTTGATTATGCAGATCACTAATTTTTGCAACTTTTGCGTTACATCTGTCTGTTGAGGCTATGATGCCTGTCGTATTTAAGTCAGTGTTTCGTGAGCAGATTTTATTTGCTCGATTTCCTGCTGTTGTGCTTGATGTGCTTGTGCTTGTGCTTGTAGCGACATTGCAGCTTGTGTGCGACCTGTGACTACACCTGAACTTGATGCAAATGATGTGACTCTTCCTCTCATTATTCTTTAATACCCAGCCAAGGACCAATAATTGTTTCTCTATCAGTTGAATCTGATCATCTGAGTGTAATTTTATATACTTGTAAGTGTTGATAGTGCTAATTGTCTGCGACTGCCGATACCGCACCTCCTCCTACAGAACAAATATCATTTAATGCGTGGAAAACACTTTTATTATTATCCAGTACTATTGTAATGTTTCTCTTTCTTAATACTGCCATGGCACCGGCTATTCCGGTTATAGCTCAAGACTTTCAAATTTCCGAAGCTCTTTCATCCTGGGTGATGACAGCATACATGGTTTCAGGAGCTGTTATGACAATCATAATGGGAAGATTGTCAGACCTTGTTGGAGCCAAGAAAATGCTAATGATTATGATGGCATGTTTTACTGTAGGAACTATCTTGGCACCATTTGCTAATGACATATCCACCCTCATTGCCATTAGAGCACTTCAAGGAATAGCAATAGCTAGTACTCCGATTTCAACTAAATTAATAAGAGATCAGTTCCCGAAAAGCAAATTTCCTATTGGCATGAGCATTTATCTCGCCGCCTATTCTGGTGGCATGGCGCTAGGGGCCGTGTTAGGACCTATAGTAGCTGCAGGCGCAGGTTGGCAGGCCAATTTCTACTTTTGCGCTCCTATTGCAGTAATTTTGTCACTTGCGTGCTGGAGGTTCATTCACGTCGATGAAAGTAAGAAGATACACGAGCATGATCATGTTGACGCAGCACCAAATGATATCCCTACTAAGGCTAAGAAGCAGGCTGGAAAACAACGTTTAGACTTTAAAGGTATTATAACGATGGCTGTGACACTCGTCAGTTTTCTCATAGCAATAACATATAGTGGATCAATTGTCACTAATCCAATAGCGTTTGTAGTTCCTCTCGCCATCGGAGTTATCTTTCTTGTGATTTTCCTACTTGTAGAAAAGCGAGTAAAATATCCATTGGTTAACTTGAAGTTAGTTTTTCATCCAGTTATTTTAATTGGAAACATCACAATGTTGATGTTCGGTATTTTACAGTATTTCGTCATTACTGGCATACCGCAGTTGGGAGCTGCTCCTTCCCCATCAGGGTTAGGACTAGAACCAGAAAATGTGGGACTTCTACAGTTGGCTTTTGGTCTATCAATGATGATCTTTGGGCCAATTTTCGGGTTGCTGATAGCAAAAAGAAGAGGACTCAATTTGAAGTTATTGGTACCTGGCATTATAATTGCCGCTGTTTCATTTTTGTTGCTTTTATTATTCCATTCCACCTCACAAGCTATTAATGGTGCACTCTTTATTTTTGGTATCGCTGGAGCATTATTACCAACCACATTTATTAACACGATTGTTTCATTTTCACCTAGAGAATATACTGGAATTTCCTCAGCTGTTACAAATATGATGAGAATTGTAGGAGGTGCAATAGGTCCAGTTATCACAACTGTAATTCTAACATCTGTTACGGTCTCTATTACCGTTGATAATGTTGAGGGAAGTTATCCAAGTCCAGTCGCGTTTAACATTGTGTTTGGGATAGGGTTTGTAATGGCAATTGCATCTGTGTTCCTAGCTATCAGATTGAAACACCTTGCTACTAAGATGACGCCGTTAACAGTCAAAGACATCACGTGAAGTCTCTGGAGTCCCACAAAAATTTGTAGTGCCATTTAACATTTAGATCTGCTTCATATTCTAATAGGCAAGTTACAAACTTTAGGCGAACACTAACTTCCTGTTCAAGACGAAGAAATAGTTCTTGTAAACCGTTCTCTACCAGATATTCCCGATACAAGCATCTCTATTCCGCTAATTAGAAATGCAATAGAGATCATAATAGCGAATAGAACCAACCCGAAGGATATTGGTTGTGCTATCACCAGAATAGACACTGTAACACTGAGAACTCCTACGCCTATACTAAAAGCTCTCGATGAACCTGAAGACTTGAATGATATACCCTGTATTATCCTCGCAATACCATTTATGAGTAAGGCGATTGCAGCCAAAACAACTAAAACCGCTGATGTGAATACTGGGAATTGCATAAGTACAATAGAAAAGGCTATCACTAGCAGACCAATTCCAATATTAGCGTAGCGTGATCCTTTGGAAGATATCGGCATAGCTATCCCAACAGCTATCCTCTCAATTCCGATGATTAGCAAAATCACCGAAAGAATCAAAATAATTGTCAATATTGCAGGACCAATGTATGCTAAAATAACGAGGGATAACAATATGCATATTCCGCCTAATACGATCTGAAGCATTCTAAGCCACGGCTGAGACTCAGTCGTTTGCAATATGTTAACTGGTTCTATGCGACCTTTATAAGGTTACACTTTGTTGTTAATATTAAGCCAGTTACTTGTCTTGTATCTGAACATTCGCTAAAGAAGGACCCCAAAGGAATTCTATCCACTGTTTATTCAATTTCTGAAAAAGCTCTATGTACGCCACGATTAGAGCATGCACATTTTCACCAGCTTTAAACAATTCTCTATGATGCTCATTAATTTTAATAAAGTTCTGTGATGCCTCGACGAATAACTCGTTAATTGCTTTCCATCTCTCACCATAGCCATAGAAGAACTCATTCATCTTTTCGTAATTCCTTACATATTGGTTATACATATCAGGCCATGATGTATACACTCAATCCACACCTACAAAAAAGATGTTATGGAATTACATAAACTTATACTCCAATAAATTAGGAACATTATCCGATAATTTTAGACATAGGAATGGAATGTCTTACAGTGAATTCGACGATTCACTGATGGTATGAAAGGGTATGGCAATCTGCCTTAACTTCAGCCCTTAAATATGTGTCCCAGAATAATCCAGATGAGAAAATATGGTTAACGAAGAAAGATACTTCGATGAACTGCAAAAGATCATTGGCGACACAAAATCTGCGGAGGGGATTAACGAACGTTGGAAAGAAGTATTAGAAAGGCTGGATCAGTTATCCATAGAATACGCCAAAGAACTTCAGGCAGAGACAGGAATCCGCTACGAAAAAAATAAAGAACTATATGCTATATGGCAGTTCCCTCCCTATCGACTGCTAGCTATGAACTTGATCCTTAGTCGTTGGATTGGATGGCAGAGCGTTCCGGAGAACATACATTTGGTCTCGGAGTGGGGAAGGATTGAGACCGCTTATGATACGGGTCGTAATTCGTACGTCGAATATGCAAAAGGCCAAAATGTCTAGTGCTTGCCATATTTTACACCTTTCTGGGGTAAAACTAAACTGACACTAGTTTATTCTTTAGTACAGCAGTTGCCTTAACCTCGGCAATGGTAATATTCTCCCAACCGTGTACGTGTTGTCCGCCTTCCTCCTTCATGGAGGCCGCAACTAGATCCATAAAGGATTCTCCTTCCAACACTTTTGAACACCATAAGCATTTCCATTTACCCATGTCTCAT
>JAATVS010000298.1 GCA_014523695.1 Nitrososphaerales archaeon TH5895 | reverse complement strand
TAATAATCACATTCGCGAACATTGTTTAGCGAACCTTAGCCAACTTAATAAGATAGGAATAGATCGATGTCAACAGGTTCGCATAGAAAGGCCTACGCCTACTGGGACAGCACTCGCACTCTATACAGTAATTGATGTTCATGACGAGGAACAAGATGTTATATTTGTCGACAAAAATCTTGATGATCTACGGGATCGATTGGAACTTTCTAGCACTGATAATTTTACTGGCCGGATTAACGCTCAGGTTACGACCGTGGGTCTTACTGATGCGGAGGCAGAGGTTTCCAGTGAATTTATTGAGAATTTGGCAGACAACGGCCATAATAACGGACTAATCGTCATCGCCCCTCACGGCGGCAATATCGAAAAATATACGGACGAGCAAGCAGAACATGTTGGCCAGAAGCTTTCATCCGAGTATGTTTCTGAATGGATTTGCAAAGGTTTTAAAAAAGGGGGTGGTGCCTTTGACCGTTGGCACATTACTTCGACGGAAATTAGTGAAGAATCATTCCCGAAGCTTAAAACGATAATGCGGCGTCACTTTGAATATTCTGTTGCCTTCCATGGATGGCGCGATGAATCCATCTGCATCGGAGGAACAATGCCGCCCAATGTGAAACAGCTAATTAAAGAGGCCATTACGAAGGTCGTCCCGGACTCTATTGAAGTCAAAGATAACGGATGTCCTGAAGGCTTTAACGGCAATAACCCGGAAAACATTGTAAATCGCTTGAGCGCAAAAGGTTTGCAAATTGAACAGTCTGAAGAGGCCCGCAAATTTTACGGCATTGATATCGCTGATGCGGTTGCTGATGTCATTGGACCTTTAATCAAGGTCTAAGTGCTTAGCGCTTGATTCAGTAACATAAGTTTTGAGAAGTACTGATTACCGTGCTGCCAGTTTACATCACTATGTACCTTTACACTTCCCTTTCCACGTACGCCTTTATACGGAGGGGAAGGATCATCTATACAAAAGTAACTCGTATCATTCCTTTAAGATTTTCCATTTTTTTAGAATGTCTTCCTGTTTCGACATAAATCTCTTTGGAATCATCGAAGTAATACCACGCGGGATGAATATTCGCATGATCATTCTCATCTACCGTCCCAAGATGGACATTCAAAACCCTGGTTGCAAAAAAATCCTTTACGTCTTGTTCAGTCAGAGGTGTACCAGATTCTCCACTACCATCTAGGATTTTTAATATAAAGAAAAGGACTTTTTCACCTATTTAAGTCATTTTTGGGACGTAGTACAAATTCTGCGCGCACCACTTGAGGCTCAAACGACTGGTAGTAATTCTTCAGAAATATCGGAGAACTTGTGTAATATTTGTTCGCGCACCGAATCAGGATACAATTGTATATTCTCTTTTATTTTCAATCTCATACATGTAGTCTGTTCTTGAGGATTTATGGCATGACATTCGTACATGTGTATGATCATAGTATCCATAACCTTTTCCTCACTCGTTCCGTTCCATAGTCACAGTTCAATCCTACATCTGAACATCGAACAAAGAAGGATCGTAACAATTCTTCGGGTATTTGGGACATCAAAATTAATTAGTAAATTTAGTTATAAATACACTGTGGGTAATTCTACGAATAAATGAACTATAGTTAGTACTTATTTCACAATGTTGATAATAAAACGAAGTTTCGCGCGCAAATTTTGTCCTTGTCCATTGATTACAGATTCACGTCAAGTACTATAATTTTTGCGCGTATGTAGAAAGACGATGGTACAAACACTAGAAAGTCTGCATTGAAAAAAATGGGAATCTAGGCAAATACGAGACTGAGTCAATCCCGAATAAAAATTAATTTCTGCGCACACAATCTGTTTTGTAGATTGCATCTCTGAGAACTAAGAGAATCTTCCAACAAGCATACTAAACGAATCACTGAGGATACGTTTTTGCACATCTACGACCTTTAACTATGATTTTTTGCGCGCAAAAATATCTATATTGAAGATTAGTACTGACCCTGAAGAGATTTCATGATATGATAACAGGCCATGTCTAAATACAAAATATATCCTTTTTACAATGAATAACCTCAATCATAGATTTTCGTGTACAGTCCCTTTCAGACTGAGTCTAATTCCCTTTTGATATGCATTTAAGATAAACATTTCTGATCAGACTAACTCATTATTCGGATAATATTTATCATAAATGAGGAAGAGAAAAAATACTAATGGTAACGTTTGATAACGTCTTAATTAATCTCGTGCGCGCAAATATAATACAGAATATACAAGAAAAATATACAGGAGATACATTCAGACAGGCGAAAAATAAAGGAACTGAAGGTACTACGACTGCACGATCAAGGATTTTCTTACAGAAAAATTGCGAGGGAAGTACATTTATCGTTAAGAGAGGTTTCTAAGTATATCCATAGGATGTCGAAGAGGAGATCTTCTTCAACGACCTCCGTCCATGATGAAATAGTACTTGAATACACAGTCAACCTGTTACGATCTGAAGTAAAAGATCTTAGAATAAAGAGACAGTCTTAAGTATGAAGCGACTGATTTGCGCGCAAAAATGTAATGTTCTGATTCAGTTACGCGCGAAACAATCAGAATTGAATACGGTTTTAAGAACCCCAGAGGCCCTCTAGGAGAGAGTTTGACGATTCGTTACCAATATAAGGATCTACACCTGAGGCATCTTACTCGTATAGGTCCAAACCCGCGTGATCAAGTAAGGTACTCTCTTTCAGGATTTGAGACTTTTCGGTCAATGCAGAATGTCTGAAAATATAGAGGTTCCATAGTTTCATCACACGGTCAAACAAACCGTTCCAGATTTTCTTTCTTAGCTTTAGTATCTTCAAGAATTTTTCGAAATGTTGGTTTTTGGTTTGGATGGTATGTCATTTATGTATCGCTCGATAGCCAACCAATACAGCCCGATGCCCCAGCACCATTTGATTAGGGTGAGACTCTCTCCTTTCCTCCGTGCTCGTTCAGGTCGCTATAGAGCTTTTTTCATTTTATTAAATACAGACTTTGCACCTTTCTTCACATCATGTCCAGCATATTCAGCACCTTTCTTCACATCATGTCCAGCATATTCAGCACCTTTCTTCACATCATGTCCAGCATATTCAGCACCTTTCTTCACATCATGTCCAGCATATTCAGCACCTTTCTTTATCTTACCCATACATCCAAAATCTTACGCATGTTATTTAAATATTTCATGCGGATTTTCGATCCAAGCCAAAGAATATACAAAATATTAATTATCGACTGTGTTTTTCGGAATTTTCTTGAATTAACTGAATTAACTGAGCTTTAGACTCGAGCACTTCCACTCTAAGTTAACTCCAAAGGCCAAGATAGTTAGTCTTAGTTTAGGTGTCGTCTACAATCTTTTGAAATGTTGGTTTGACATTAGATGGAATGGATAACCGGGTAGGTGTCTTGCTACTACATGGCGTTCATATTCATCGACTGAACCAAAATCACTTTCATTACAATAATAACATCTTGACGGGAAACTTTACAATCGACGTTGGATCATAATCCACTAAAACGAATGTAGAGTACTCTAATGATGGAAATTAGATGACTGAACAACGATGTTTTGAAGAATTATTATTGAAATTCACTATGTTATTCTGTGCATTATAAAAAGCCGCGTCATACTATAAACTATATCTATATCCAACGTACTTAAATTGGAGTGGATGTTGACGCACGCAAAATGGTTAGTACTAGTAGTGCTCATTAGCAATAGTCGACATTAGATGGTGCTCATGTAACTGACTATCAAACTGGGATTAGCAAAACTTGTGCGAAACCACGCTTCACAAACTTGCTGAATCTATTTTGTATATCTTACCGTCCCCGTCCGATTCTTGGTCAAAAGTGAGAATATACAGTGATCCATCAGGACCGGTTTCAATATCAGTGATGCCCCCAAAGCCGGTTCCGAGCGTAATTGCAGCTAACTCCTTTTCATTATCTGCTACAAGATCCTCAAGACCACCACCTAAATAATTTTGAAATGATATACCTGTTCTGTTTTGATTTACTTCCAAGAAATACAGATTTCCATAAGTTATGTCTCCAACGAAAATGTTGTAAGCATATTTATTGCCAAGCTTCGTGGAATTCAAAAATTCAATATCTGTTACCCCCAATGACGGACTCCAATTAAATACAGGATCACCATAACGAGAGCCATCTAGCATAACTAAATCCTCAATGGAAACGTCGCTCCTATTCATGGGTCCCATTAGTTTTTCCCATCCACTATTGAAGCCAGGATAAATGATATTGATCTCGTCATAATCCCTGTCACCATTTTCTTCATCCCACAATATTCCTGTCTTTGGGTCAATGGCTAGCCCAAAACTATTCCTAATACCATAAGCATAGTATTTTTCTATCTGACTTGTATTTTGATATTGATTTCTTGAAAACGGATTATCTAAAGGCGCAGATCCATTTGCTGGATCGATGCGTAGTATGACTGAGCTATCTGTAGGGTCTGGTCCATCCCCAAAGTTTTGTAATTTGCCATTATTATTGAGATCACCTATGACGGTATACAAATACCCATCTTTTCCCAATACGAGTTTACCGCCTGGATGATTTGGTCCAGGTTCTGCTGGCAAATCCAGTATCATCTTCTGGTCGACCAGATTTTTGCCATTCCATTGATATTTATAAACTCGATTTCGGATCTCAGTACTATCATCATTATCATCATCATCATTATTATTATTGTCTGCTCCCACTTCATCAACCTCCACTCTAGATCTTATCGTAGGTTCAGTCAAATACAGAAATACGTGTGTTATATTATCATTATTCACATTTTCATTCATTATTTCAATACCCAAGAGGCCGCGACAACATGTAGGTGTAGTAGAATCGATTTCAAGTTTTAGTATCGGTTCGTCTTGGAGTACTCCATTAGAAATTAAACGAACTTCGCCGCTGTTCTTTTCTAAAACCAAGATATTCTGGCTGTCAATGAACGCCATACTCGTTGGCGAAGACAATCCATCTGTAATGAGATCAGCACGAAGACTAAGGTCATCAAATCTTGGGGTAATTAGTTCATCCGAGGCGATTAACGGCATATACATACACGATGAAAAATAAACGAATAATGACAAAACTATAAGGGAGAAAGCTTTATCATTTTTATTCAAATCTTGCATATACACTGATAACTCGTTACTATGATGTAATATAAAAAGGATATTCATCACTATCATATTAAATTTAAGTGATTGATGATGGACTGAATAAATAAACAGTAATAGTTTTTTTCTTTACATGTATATTATAAGTTCTTATTTGGAAATGAATTCTTTGAGATCTTTTCAAAATATGTTGCTATATTGTAAAGGGCCTCATATTGTAGTTCAGATATTGGATAAACAAGAAATTATGTCAGAGATACGTTCAGACAGGAGGAAAACAAAGAAACTGCAGGTTCTTGAACTTCACAATCAAGGATTTTCCTATCGAAAGATTGCATCTATAGTACATTTGTCGTTAAGATGTAACTCGGTTCATTAATCTGGCCTCGAATAAGATTAAGTCTCCTTCAGTGACATCTATCCATGACGAATTAATCCTGGAATACCGGATCAACTTTCTCCGATCTCAGGTTAGAGAACTCGCAAGTCAAAGAGAAAATCTATAGGATGAAATAAACAATTTGCGCGCACAGAAATATAATGTAGTAAATCAGTTGCGCGCAAGACAATCTGAATTAGATGTCGTCAAAAGGGACCTGGAATGTTGCCTGACACTTGTATTTCAGCATATTGCACTCCTGATTCGGACGTCTTGAAGATAATGTCCTTTATTCTAAGATTTAGAAGTTCATGGGGTCTTGCAGAAGTATCATTAGCCATTGCATGGTAACACCTGTCTCTCTTATTGGGACAATATTTTAGGAATATTGCATTTGCAATAAGTGTAATTTGCTAGAATAAATAATTCAAGAACAGAACTTCGGTGCAGTAGATGGTACGGTCTCAGTGGTTGGTGAGATGAACCAACACGTACTAAAAGACCATGCCATTCAAGCGAGCTTGGTCAGATGAGGAATGTTTGGCTATGTGCTGAACCTCTCTTAGATCCAATAGAAAAAATATCAGATATTAGTAAGAGCCTGATATTGCCTAATGCAGATAAACTAAATTCACTTTCATGTTATCAGAAATGAATACCAAATATATGGTAATTGTAGCAGCAATGGCAGTAATGCTCATTGGAGCAACAGCTTTCGCAACAGACAGTGCATTTGCAGATGGTAAGAAGAAGTATGAAAAGAACCAAGCAATATCACAAGCAAACGCTTGTGGAAATGGTGAATTACCATTGGATGTCTTCTGCCAAAACATCGGCTCACAAGTTCAGGGCGAAGAAAACGCAGTAGCATTAGACGGCTTCCAAAGCGCAGATTAAGAACAAATCAACATCTCTTTCTTTTTTTATATTTCAAATTGGTAACATAATTGTAATATTATTTGATATATCTATTCCGAAAAAGTATCTGGCAGTCATACCCATTCACGGTATATGACATAACTACTGGTGTCTATGCGTAGAACGCATTTCTTATTGACGACACGCTCAGATATTTCATAGTTCATGGGAAAATTGAATATAATAATATGTTAACTTTATCAAATGGAATATAAATCTGATTTAGTTTAGTGCTTAAATTTTCTAAAAATAGAAAAATAAGATGTTAACTACAATTGTATTTTGTTTAGATTTCAGTCATATTAATCAATATGAGTATAGCATATCATTAAATAATTTGTTCATATAAATACAGTATGAGCGATAGATTAGATCATGGCGGTAAGAATGATGAAACGAGTACTGATGTAGATGCATCTTTCTCATGCGCTGACTGTGGTCAAGAATTCAATTCACGCCAAGAATTGAAAGAACATGAAAGCACACAGCATTAATTCGTGTAACTTTTCTGTTTTTCTATGGAAATGAGTAATCAGAACTTTATATGTGAATCGGGTAATCATGGAGTTGGCTCTGGTCCCCCGGGGTGCATTTGCATACAGTTGGGACCAAACCAGAAAGAAACTGATTGCAGTTATCTCGGAGAGATTTATAAGCCAACACCAGACAGCTCCAGAGAAATGTCTGAGATAGATGAGTTCATTGACAAAGTAAAGCAAAACATCGATACTGCAATTTTTACTATAAATATGGCCGAGAAGCCGTTATCCGAAGTCGCTCACTTTTTAGAAATATTCGTCCCAGAAGTTAAAGTGCCAGAATTAGTTCGGAGCAAGTCAGTGGCTTTACAAGTGGAGAAGAAGACGATGAAAGAAATAATCAGTGATCTGGGTTTAGAAATGAGTGGAACAAACAAGTAAGCTCTTTCTATATTGACACTGGTTGACAAAGAATCTTGACAATTATTTTGACATCTTTGAGAATCCATCTAGGGAAGCATTTTGTGCACTCCATTGTCAGTCAGAACAAGTAACGATGATTAATAGCAAATGAGCGTAAAGTGGTAGTAAGTAGTCGAGCATTGGCAACATGTAACAATTACGGTAACAATCAAAAGTATTACACACCCTAGACGAAGAGACTCTTAGATCCGAGGCCCACGATGACATAATGAAGAACTGTCCAAATTGTAACCAAATCTTAAGTTATAGTGGACCAGACTTTTATTGGGAATGAACGGTAGCTTAT
Organism: Nitrososphaerales archaeon TH5895; assembly: GCA_014523695.1. Taxonomy (GTDB): domain Archaea; phylum Thermoproteota; class Nitrososphaeria; order Nitrososphaerales; family Nitrososphaeraceae; genus TH5896. The sequence continues at coordinate 932 of JAATVS010000298.1, read as the reverse complement.
GGTTTATAGTTGATGGCCCATAATCACTGAGCAGGTCGTCCCAATGGCCGCTCATGGAACAAAAAAATCATCGGCAGTTCCATTAACAGTCTAATACATTTTTAATTAGATACTTCAGCGTACTATATACCAAACTCAAATTGTTTCAAAGAGCTTTCTGATACATTGAGATAAATTTTCTTATCACCATAAAGATCTACTTTATTCTTGGGAATTAAATATACATGTTCTTTTTTGACTTCGCCATCTACTATTATCAATTTGTCTTTGTATTCTGCAAATACTCTTCCAATTTCTCTGTCTTTATTTTGACTTAAAATAGCAGGAGCTCTATGATCTGCATAGTAGGTTCCAAGAGAGCTTGCTTCGCTATTTTTCATTATAAATTATTATTCATGAAAGTATATAATCATTATACGATAATAGTTCTGTTACTAGAGTTATATACTTTTAGTAATGTGGATCGTGGGTGGGAATATATTGTATCTAAATAGCATGTTGAATATGACATAATTGCAAACTCAGATCAGGTACAGGCATATTATACCAGTTGCACTAGCCATTATTGGTTTTATTGTCAATGAATCTATGGTTGCACCTGCCCAGGATAACAATCCAACCAATTCTACAAAGTCAGACAAACCAAAGATAATTGTAATCTGGTTAGAAGCTAATAAAATTAAGACAGACACTGCTCAAGTGATCAGCATTAGCGGTGAAGATTTTGGAAGATCTTTGGTCCACTTCTAGAACAATCAACTAAGTAGATTTATGTATTCTTAATTAAGATTATTTTTAATATTTTGATAGTCTTTTTAAAGAAGAGAAAATTTACAACTTAAATTTAAGTTGCGTTATCAAAATAAAAAATTAGGGATTAAATAATTGCTCCCTAATTATTTCCTCCGCCCTCTTCGTTCTCTCCGTCGTCG
>JAATVS010000297.1 GCA_014523695.1 Nitrososphaerales archaeon TH5895 | reverse complement strand
GTTTTTGCTATAACAATAAATCGTGATTAGGCCCTCTTTCTTGCGCCATTAGAACCAACTACAACGTAGTAGTAGATATTTTCTCATAAGAAAGACTCAAATCGCTTAAAGCACACATAGACGTACGCCTAGATCAAGATTGGCGCGTAGAGTGATAATCACCAAAGATAATATTTCTAATAGAATCTTGAGTATAATAAATACGAGACAGAATGGCGTGTGTTGTTTCTGTGAACAAAAAATTGTCAGTGATGATGTGCTGGTCAGCACTGGAATACCTCGGAGCTATTATCATATCGACTGTGCAAGAAGACTCCATATAATTTAGCATTCAAATCCAAGTATTTGGATTATGCAGAAACTACGATATTTAATATGAACGCGAGCATTGTCATTTATTCGCTTTTCTGGTATCTACCCAATCTGACGCACCGAAACCCTCTCGGGTTGTTCTAATCATCGACATATTGTAATCAAAGATTACCTTGGAGTAATTTTCTAAAACTTCTCTAATTGATTCCATGCTTCTGGAAGTATAAAAACCTGGACAGTCTCCTGTTAGTTGAAATGAGGCGTGGACTTGAGGCTTACCTTCATCGATTTGAATCCATGACGAAAAAGGGTATAGCCAGCATACGCCTGGTTTATCCGGATGCAATGAACAGGAACCAGTCTCAGAAAGAAATCTGCACCGACATGGCAGTCCTGTATCAGATTCATCTTCATGATCCTTTCTTTTCAGCGAAACCATAGTAATCGTTGTGATTAAGCCCTCCATCGAATTGTCCTCGCGGGTTGAGATTATCGCTTCTTCTTTCACAAAGTCAGAAGCCCTCTCATAGTCTAGCTTAGAAGAAATATGAATAATATCGTCTTTGGTCAGAGGTAGGCTAGCTTGATGTTCGCAACAATTGTGACAATCCGGCCATAGACATTTCCACAGTAAATACAAGGCGTCACGTTCCAAAAATGGAATATGGAATACGACATCATTTACTCGAATCACCGTATCCTTAACGTCATCCCTCTTCCCTAGGTGCAATTCATAAACAGGAGGCTCTACATTCCATTTCTTATTCAATTCTTGCAGAGCTTTCTCTACATATGACTCTCGGAAATGGTCGCTCAACCCATTCGCCTAGTTCTAGTTCCCAATTTCTGACTCCCTTTCCTTCTCTCTACTCATAATACTTAATTCGTTGATGACGTACCTCATTTCAAATACATGTGAAAACCAACGCAAAGGACCTAGTGATATCTTCAAAGAATTGTTCCTCTGGAAAAGAATACTTCATGGTTCCCGGGAGTAAGATCTTCCCAGGTGGCAAATACCGTGTCTTTTACTGCAATAATTGAAGGACACTCAGAAATATCTGCATTGTTACTCAGATTCGTAACACCGTTAAAAGTCTCACCACGGTCAGTACTTGATGCAAAGAAAATCTCATCTTTATCTGAGGTATCTATTCTATCCTGCCACGCTATGAATACTCTGTCATTCTGGTCTGCTATGATTTCGACGTTTGAAGGCTCATTTAGTCTGCCATGTTCAGTTTCGTTTATCTTCCTGAGATCGGAAAAAGTTCTTCCATTATCATCACTCTTTATAAAACTTATTCTGCTTAATTTGTTTGTATCCGATCCCCCCCAAATTACGTAGATCTGATTCCCCGAACTAGCAATCTGGGGTTCACCAAAATCTTTCTCTGCCATATTTAGTTTAGATATGTTACCAAATGTCATGCCGTTGTCAGTGCTTGATATAAAGTAAACACCGCTTCTTGTGTTCGGCAGATCCTCAACATTCCAAGCGACATAGACATGACCATCAAAAGAAGAAATTTTTGGGAACGTTTGAGCCACTGCGTTTTCACTTAAGGTTATTGGTTTGTGAAAAGTATTTGCACCGTCATTGCTGGAAGCTAGCATTATGCGATAGGGTCCATAAGGAACCTTTTCCAACCAGACTACATACACATTATCCCCAAAGCTCGAGATCTCCTGGTTGAATGCATTCGAATTACCGTCACTAAGTAACATTTGCTCTCCAAAAGAATTTCCTCCATTATTGCTCTTCTTGAAATAAATTTGCTTATTGACAGTTGTGTCATCTGCCCATACAACGTAAACATTATTATTTTCTGAGGCCATCTGAGGATGTTCAGAAAAGCCAATATTATCACTTACCTGGATTCTCTCTCCAAATGAATTTCCATCGTCACTGCTCTTCTTGAAAAAAATTTCATAGTTCCTATCTGTATTGCCAGGTACTGATTCTTGCCATACGACATAAGTATTGTTGTTAGAACTGCTTACCTGGCCATACAC
>JAATVS010000045.1 GCA_014523695.1 Nitrososphaerales archaeon TH5895 | reverse complement strand
AGGATTTATCTTGACTACAATAGTTACTATTCTGATAGGCATGTTAGTCAGCATGAATATTTATGTAATAAGACATTCCAAGCTGAAGATTAGTAGAGGGTCATTATTTTCTGGATCATCGTTGAGTATCATATCAGGTGTATGTAGCAGTTGCTCATCTGTAGGCTTCCTTTTAATATCTACATTTGGTAGTATTGGTATCGTTGCTTCTAACCTGCTTACAATTTATCAAATTCCATTAAGAATAATTTCAGTTGCAATTTTAATTTTTGCATTGTACTCCATACATAAGAAGATTGTACGGAGTTGTGTGATGGATTTAAGGAATGACAATATGTAAAGTATGATTAGGTCATACTAAAATATTCAAAGAAACAACCTTATGGAGTCTTATTACAAAAACACTAGTATGTCCAAAGTTACACCCGAAGAAGTACTACATTCCATAGCTCAGGATATCAATGCAGGGGATTTAGATTCCTTAATGATGCTTTATGAACCTGACGCATGTTTTGCTTCTCAACCAGGGCAAGTCGTTAAAGGTCAGAACCAAATACGTCAAAGTTTGCAAAATTTCATTGGTATGAAAGGCAAGTTAGAATCCAATGTGAAGAGAATAATTCAGACAAGTGATCTTGCTCTTGTAATAAGTGAATGGTCGTTCAGCGGAACTGGGCCTGATGGTAATCCCGTCAATCTTGCTTCAATAGCTACAGATGTCCTTCGTCAACAGTCCGATGGTACATGGCGTGTTATCATAGATAATCCTTGGGGAACAGATTAGCTAACCATGCGATTTACTCATACATACTACTGTATTTAGAACCTCTACTTTCATGACACAGACTTTATTACTTTCAAACTAGTAAAAATTGAGAACGATTTAAAGTAGGTCAATTTATTCGCTAATCTAAATGGCATTGGTAGAGAGCAGCACTGAATTTCTTAATGTTATTATATCGTTAGCCATTTTACCTCTTTTTGTAATTAACTCCCTTAGTTTTTGGGTTCGTTCATAACTGACTGCCAGCTCTCATTTGGACATTTGAATTGTCTTAAAAGGGAAATATAGTAATAACCAATAATGGTTCTTGCAATTAGTTCAAGCAACTTGAATCATGGCGAAACCAACGGTGACAAGAACGTGGATAGAGCTTCAACCATAAGGCTAGGTCTGAAAGCAAATATCAATCAGTTCTTACTTCTCATATTAGTTAATGCATTTGTAGGCGCTATGATTGGCTTGGAACAAACAGTCGTTCCACTCTTAGGAAAAGAAGAATTTGGCCTAGAATCTAATGTATTAATTCTATCTTTCATTGCCAGTTTTGGAATTGTTAAGGCTATACTCAATCTCTTTGCTGGTAGCCTATCCGACAGATGGAATAGAAAGAAGGTTTTAGTATTAGGATGGCTATTTGCTGTGCCTGTTCCATTCATCTTACTATATGGTCCTGATTGGAACTGGGTTTTATTTGCTAACGTGCTGCTAGGGGTAAACCAGGTCTAGCGTGGTCAATGACTGTAAATATGAAAATTGATAGGACAATCTTGAATTTTGAATGTAGAGCACTAAGTTGAGCTCAAGTTTTATCCTTTGCATTTTCGAAATAAGCCCTATCAGTAAAAATTAAATATAATAAACACTATCTGTTAGTAACGGAAGGATAAGAATATGAAAATTGCAAAAGTTATGCTTGAAATTCCTAAGTTTAGTTTGGATCCACAAAGACATTATATAAAAGAGGTTAATCTATCTGAACCTTATCGTGATCGAGGTCAGAATATCGTTGATAATGATTAGAGGTGTCGCATCAACTGTATTATCTAATAGTCTGGTAGTATAGATATTCTTGAGGGAAAAAAGTGAGGAAGAGTGCATGAGAAAATAAATGGGAGTGGATTAGAATCATGATAAGAAAGAGGGTGGATCGTATTCCTTCATTAGTAGATACTAATGTGCTTTTGGACGTTCTGGGCAATGGAACAAGAAGAAGGATTTTGAACCTGATTTCACATGAACCTATGTATTTTAACCAACTAGCTAAAGAAATACGAACAGGTCAGCAGGCAATCTTACGTCATGTAAAGATATTGGAAGATACCGGTTTGATCGAATCTTATGCTAAGAGAAGCGATCTAGGTGCTCCAGATAGAAAATATTATAGAGTCAATTCCTCTTTCAATCTGAGTATTTCAGTTTCTAACGATAATTTCACAGTAAGAAATGAAGACATTGAAGAATTGAGATATAAAGAGGCAGATGCTCTTTACAAGAAATTCGACGAACTTGATTCTCTCGTTCGTCGTCATGATGACGATAATTTAGACGAATCCTCAAATAGGAATACAAGAAATAATCAACGAAAATCGACAATGTCACTAGATCAGATATTATTAAAGTTGCAACAAAATTTGGAAGATACGGAAGAACAAATATTACATCTAGAGTCTCGTCTTAACGACCTACGAGCATTAAAACAAGCGATAATTAAAAAGATACATGATATAGAGAAAGAAAATTTTGATGATATAGAACGCAGACTTATATGCTCTATAATGGAGGGACCGATGTGTCGAAAAGAAGAGCAATTAACCATTTCAGAGCTGGCTGAAATACTGGATAAGAATGAAAGAACAATAAAAAATGCCCTATCTAGAATTACTGATAAACTAGAAATCGGCAGCAATATTTATGAATT
>JAATVS010000044.1 GCA_014523695.1 Nitrososphaerales archaeon TH5895 | reverse complement strand
CCTCAGTGGAAATAAGATCAATTGAAGCGGCCATGGTCATGCACTTGAGAAAGATAAAAAGACTTCCGTTGACGGCTGAAGCCACAGTGACAAAAGAATCATCATCTTTAAACGAATCAATACAAACAGATGATAAATATACTCTAGTAGGAATGGTGACGGCTAGAGATCTGGTAGATGCTTTTCAGCACAACAGCTAGTTAACTACCTAATGTAGCAGGTCTAATAGTTGTCTGCAGGATTTGGAATGAGTTTCTTGTTCAAACGCAGCTCAAGTGACCCATAAAATTCAAATGCATAATTATGACCTGCACATTTGCTGTGCGTTATTTGTAGCTCTTCTACTTGATCATTCTAGTGTGTATCTTGACGACAGCTAATCTCTTCAATTACGTTCCTTTTTTCTATAAAATATTATCACAAATAATTGATTGGTTAGCAATGTACCATCATTCTGTTCAGTGTAATTGAATCATCATGAATTCTAAATTAAGAGTCACCGTCTGCATCTTATTGTATTCTTACTTGTCATCGACAAGTTTGATATTACTTATGAGAGAAACCTGTGGAAAATAATTAATACTATATCAGAACATTTCTCTGTAAATGAAGCCTGCCATATTTTATTGCTTCTCTGATTATAGTGATCTCAACTTGTTCAGCCATCTTACTTAGCTTGACTACGTCTTCTTTGTAATCTTCATATGATGTATGATTCTTGCTCCCCAGGAAAACCTCCTTGCCGTGATAACCTAGCATGGCTGTCTCTATCAGAAACCATATGTCTATGCCCCATCCATCTGGAGAACCTTGTACGTCTAACAATCTTTCCCACATCTGTCTTCTAGCACAAACCTCGCCGCTCAATGGCTGTTCAAAATGTGTTAGCTCGGGAAAGAATATGTTCAGCATTGGTCTTGCAATAAGCTTTGTAACTGCGGCATCTCTTGGTTGTCTCAGATAGAATCCTCTTGACATATCACAGTTATTTTGTATCAGAGCTTGGACCAACTTATCTATCCACTCAGGTGATAGATTACTTATGTCTGCGTCAAGAAACAAAGCAATGTCAGCAGATCGATTCCTCACTGCCTCTCTTAAACCTGCTTTCATTGCATTTCCTTTACCTGGAAATATCTGTTGTGGCTGCTGGATCACAATCGCCCCCGCTTTTTTGGCTAAATCTGCTGTACTATCGCTGGAGTATGCATCAACAACAATTACTTCAGGGTTGAATTTACTTGTTAATGCAACATTTATTACGTTTTCAATCGTGGATTCCTCATTCTTTGTAGGAAATATTGTTACCACTTTTAGATCTTGTCCTGTAACTACGCTATTATCACTATTATCACTATTGGCAGTTATATCTATGACATTCTGAGACACTATAGCCGTCATGAAATCACTTAATCAAAACAGATCAAAATATGTGTTTAGATCAGATTTTACAATCTAAACCTCTCCGGTTGAGCCTAAAGGATTTTGCGTCTCATGACCTCTGGAGTGAGACTCTGATATTCGTGACTCTTTGTCAATACTCTCATATAGATCTCGACATGCTGCTTCGCAACAGAATCCCACTTCAGATTACTCTTGAAACGTTCAACTGCTTTCTTGTAATGAGGATAGTCACTTTCCAACATTTTGAGAGCTTCAGAGAATTCAGATGGTTTTCTTTTTACTGCAATTCCTAACCCTTTTCTTGCAGAAGCCCAGATCACTGGCTACAAATGGAAGGCCATGAGCAAGGGCGTCAAACATAACCCCTGAACCTGACACCACGCTGTATGGCATTATCACTGTGTCCGATGCATAAAACAATAGAGATAATGCATCATCAGGGACGAAGCCGAGGTTTAATTCAAATAGTCCATGGCTATTTGGATAGTGATCGTGATCCCCGCCATCGCTATTGTTATTTAAAGGCAAAGAATTTGGTACATCACTCCCCTTACTGTAATAATTTCTTGAGTGGTTAACCAGAATAGTCCAGTTGTCTGGTATCTTCATTTCCTTTAATATGTCCCAACCCTTTGTATGGGTTGCAAAACCCAAGGCTAAAGCAATCCTTCTATCCAATGGCAAAGAGTAATTCGACCTTGCGACTTCCTTAGTCGGTTGATTCATTAAACTAGGTTCTGCCCCATGATAAATCACGTTGACTTTGTAACTTTTGGTTGACAGCATCTTGGCCATATACTCAGAAAAGGCTATAGTTGCTGCGCTCCTTAGCATCTTTTCTCTATTTGCTCTGCTAAATAATTCATAGGTAAGCATACGGTTCCCATATTTCAGTGCAAGGCTTGACAGTTCATTTGGTAGATCTAACAGACGAAATTTGGTAAAGTGATTTGATGGCACTAAATTTACCCACTGTTCGATAGGATAAGCAGAATGAAAAGTTGTGATAGTTGGAGTTTGGCATTTTTCATAGAATTGATCAATGTTAGTTTGCATACGAAATTTTTTTATCGAGCCGAAATTAAGACCGTATAGACCATGCTCCAGTTGTATGTGTACCAAGTCAGGTTTAATTTTGTTCACTATTCTTAGTAAAGTTCTAGAATTCTCTTTATTTGATGCATCAAGACCGAAAAAATCTCCTTCTCCTCTCTCATTGCATGCGATATATACATCAATACCCAATTTTTTTAATGCTAAAGTCAAATTTCTAGTATACCGACCGACACCTCCTGGCATGGGCGGGTATTCAGTAGAAACCATCAGAACTGAAATCGGGTACATACCATAATAATATCAAGTCAGATATTATAAGTATTGATTCCATAAATTGAGTCATGGCATAGGCATAGTTAGCTTAAAAAACCTTTGACAGGACAAGATAGATTAATTTTAAGTGAATTCATGTCAATTAGTGACTTATTTTGCCAAAAATACTTTGGAGAAAATATGAGGTATCATTTTACAGTGAGATGACTTAATAATAAAAAAAGTCATCCTTTAATTAATAATTAATATTTCCATCTTTGATGTATCTTGTTTTTCTGTCTGAGAATTCAACTGCCGTCTTTGTCTTAATTACTATAGTATTACTTGCTCTATTGAAGAATCTTTGTCGTTTCCTCCCCCCTGGTTGTAAATATCCATCCTAGCGTCACATTAATCAGTAAAAGGAAGGATTTGACTTCTGCTTCACTTAGAGGCACAATTTTTCTCTCTCCAATAGTTCCATTACGATTAGTTGTCTGATACGTACATAGGTTCATTTTATTGCAGATTGACCAAATTAAGTGGGACAAGGAAAATGCGATACTGATATAAATTCTGTTATTGGGTAACAGTAGTGCAAACCAGTCGATATTGATAGGCTAAAGTCTGTAAAAGACTCTAAAATTACCTATGCACATCTATGGTGAAGACACTGACGCTCCAGCGGGACCCGATGGCCCTCTATTAGACGTACCACCGGCACCACCAGATCCAGTTCCCACTGCAGTACCCGAAGCACTACTACCGGAAGATGTTGCTGCCGCTGCTGCTGCTGATACTGTTACACTACTTCCGTCGCCATTTCTATCACTATCTCTATCATCGTCGTCTCCCCTTATCACATCAAATGATGTGCTAACTGTTTTTGTATCATATCCATTCTTTGAGACTCTAATATCAATGTCATAGTCGCCCGTCTCAGCATCATCATCTACTTTTACATAAAATCTTGCTTCTCCGTCATTATCTGTTTCATCTGTAGCACTGCTTGAATCGCTATCTGGCGGATCAACAGTTAATCTAACTTCAGCATCTGAAACCCTGTCATTTGTATCGACATTACGTACGGTAACTGTCATGTGTTGAGTATCACCCCATTCCACGTCATTATCTTCTACATCTATATTAATATCAAACTCTTCTACAGCATACGCTGGATTAGTAATCGGATTCGGTATCATCGTTGAAATTACCATAATAATGAGAAAGATGTTGTCAATACAATTAATGCTGTTACTAAGAGACTATACTTGGATCTACTTTCACAGGCCTCGCTTTTCATATAAGTATCCTCTCCACATTGAAAAGCATTGCATATAAACTTTAATCGTGTCAAAGTTACAGGGTAACAGTGATCTAACTTGTGGGTCTATTGTCAAGAATAGCCATAAACAGTGGCTCATAGCTCTCATTTTTATCTCTCACTGCTTGGAATTTCTAATCTAATTTGTATTTTTTAGAAGTTGATACAAATCCTTCTATTCCGTCCATTATCATTGAATGATCTGTTTCTTTACAGCAACCGCAATTTGATTTTAAGCAATCTCTTGCAATTTCATGGTTACATGTCTTGCACGTACAAATAGCGTCTCTAGAAGGAGGGTTATGGTTTTGAGGCTCAGGACTTTTGATATTATCAATATTCATATAGATAGATAGTGGAATAAGGATCCTTATTAGGGTAATCACAGGTGCAATACTTCTGACAAACAACATGGTTGGTAAGTGTAACCTGCCTTAAGGGATAAGTTAAGAGTGGAAAACAAAGAACCAAGATCAAACTAGAAGACCACATGAAGTCCTGGATAAAATGGTGGTAGTTTTCGGAAAGAGGATTACTTTACAAACTATTTCTCAAAGGAGGAAACTTTCCGAAAGAACAGACATTGCTTGACCTCTTGATGCTGATGATGGAGTGTGAAACACAGGAATAGCTTGCAGGCCTTACTAAAGGTGTATATAGACTTGCGAAGAATGGGCATAGCGGAAATGGCTAGATATGAATGAGCTAGACGAAGTAGAAGGATTGATTAACGAAGCGGTTATGTCACTTGATAAAGCAGTAAAGAGTGTAGTAGAGCTAAGGGACATTTCAAGAGCTAGAGGATATCCAGAAGACGAAATATTGGAAGAGATGAAGAAGGGTTTACAGGATATCATAGACCCAGAGGATATAGAAAAGATCTGGAGAAAGGAGAAATGAAAGAAATACAAATTGACGCAGCAAACAAATCCTGTTCGATGTGACTGCACTGCATTATACTGTAATGCAGAAATACACTGTCACTTAGGAAAACGTCGGAAAGATTATCTAATGTACTTATCAGAAGAAATCATGTTTCTATTTGGAATTGGATCCAATGCTACAAGCCACAAAGGATATTACAAATTAGAATGACAATATCTGAGTTCATATTTGATGAGACGTTGATTAAAGTAGGTAGTGACTATGTGTGGTTATGGGTTGCTATCGAGCCAAGGTATAAGACGATTCGGGGTATACGTATTTCTATAGAGAGAAGCATGCTAGTTGCTAAACAGTTTATACAGTCATTGATTAGAAAATATGGAAAGCACAACATTTCAACGGATGGTGGAACATGGTATCCACAAGCATGCAGATTCCTTAACGTGGAACATCACAAACATTCCTCACTTGAAAAAAGCTTCATAGAAAGAACGATCCAGTACTTAAAGGATAGAACTGAATGTTTTGATATTATTTCCCTTGTATGAGAATTAATTGCAAACTAGGACACAGAATGAATTGGTTGGTTTTATTTGTAGATAAGCATAACAGGGATCTTATGATAAAGCAAAAGGTTGTTAAATGAACAGGGCCTTGTAAAGGTATCTCTTCTTTAATAACATCTTCCTTAATAAGATGCAGATCTACCAACAGTTTCATTTTTAACGTGATGGCGTTACACCCTTCTCTAATGTGACTTTTGAGAAGTACTGCTAATTACAGTTGCCTGTAATATTGACGTGTTTGCTATTTTCCTGATCTACTGCATGGTGTTACTGCAAATAGGTTTTATAATAACTGGAAGCTAACATGCTAATTTAGATTAGAAACCTAGGCGAGTACGACTTAACCGCTAATATGCTCATAGCCCGCTTATAATCCAAGGAGAGAACGTTTTAACCTGTTTCTTTATGTAAATTTCTAGCGGCTTTTTCATATTCACTTTTCTCGCTTGCTGCATTCATGATATCTGTTTTGCTTACCACACCAATTAATTTTCCATCGTCATTGCATATAAAGACCTTTCCCATACGCTTTCTCGAAATCTGGAGTAGAGCTTCGTTAGCTTTCCTGTTTTCACTCATTATAATTAAATCCGCCTTTGGAATCATTATCTTATTTGTTTTTGTCAGAGATCTTTCACTATCTGGTAAGTTCGATGCATCTTTAAAAGTGACCATTCCTAACAACCTATTGGCATCAGGTTCGCTGCTTAGAACAGGGAATGAGTCCTTTGAATACAAATTAAAATAATCTTTAATTAGACTATCTATTGTTAAATTCTCTCCTACAGTGATTATTCTAGTATTCATTATTGCGCCTAAGGGAATAGTTGACAAAATCCTCATGAGCTCATGCTCTGATAGATATGATTGGGCACCGCTATTTAGGAACCAACCTAT
>JAATVS010000296.1 GCA_014523695.1 Nitrososphaerales archaeon TH5895 | reverse complement strand
TTTACTGAATAGTGTTTTTTAAATATCTGGTGATATAAGTATGCAGTTGTTAGAGATGCAGGAGGATGAGTGCGGTTGACTGAAGAATTTTGGCAAAAGATAGAAGAATATCGAAAATTGGGGTTCGACCCTTTGAGGTGGGTTGCTACCGGTTCTAATGAAATTGATAATTGGACACTTAATCACGCGGTAAAGGAAATGAAACGCAGCTCTATAAAGTTGGATACAAATTGGTATGACGCATTCCATTACGCAAATGGGAAAGCACCTGAACTTACTAGAAGGGTCTTTTCCATACGCGATCCTGCAGTTGAAAACGAGGTTGAACTTAAACACGCCCTTGCTATGTTCCGAGTTCATAAGGAGATAGAGAACGATCCTTCCTTATTCACGGGGATTCTGAACAATTTCTTCAGAAATTTCCGGTGTAAAGTTGCCATTAGTAAAACTACATTTGCTGTTACAGAGCATAGGGATGCACAATTCGCCTTACTTGACTATATTGGTTTGCATAGAGGAGATAAGGTAGGTTTTACCGCTGCTGATAATGCTACGGCTCATGTGATTGATCCTACATTGGAGCCTGACTCTGAGCTCCATACAGACATCCCTATGACGCGATGCATCGACCATTTGAATCTGATTGGGTGCACATCAGGATTTAACCTCTACCCCATCTATGATTCTCCTCACGAATATACACTTGATACGATTAGGAAAAATCTTGATGCATTCACATCCAGATATAATCTCAAGATGGATGATTACAGCTCACTTAAGATGGGAAAGCTCTTCTTTGGTGCTACGGGGATTGCTAACACCTTCAAAGAACTACCTACAAATTATGACCAGATTGAGGAAACTATGCAAATTATTATCACTAATCCGCTCGGGTCATTGATGGCATTAAGTCTATTTGTACTAGCTCAAATAGATGAGAAGATTATTTCTAAATTGGAAACCAAAGGCGTCAACAAACAAGATCTTGTATCTGCAAAAGATGAATGCATGAAGAACCTGAGTGAACCGCATTTTTCACTGGGAAAAATAGTCTCAAAATATTGTCCTAACTTTGGGGAATCACTGCAGAAGAATGATAACATAATAGCGGTTCATCCTTTAGGTAGTGACGGCATTCTTGGTTTATGGAAGCTTGCCCGGGTAAGCAATTGTCATCTTGTGGTCAATGACATTCCAATGATGTTTGAGGAAATTGCAAGACTAGCTTCAAGTGAAGCACTCGTAGCAAACCCAACGGCTGCTATGAACGGATGTCATACCATTGTCGCAACCAAAGACATTACAAATACAGTACTTGATGAATTGCGAAAGCATAACTTTAGAGCAACTGTCATAGGTTTTGTTACGAGAAAGGGAGAGCCAAACGTTACCTTTGGGAATAACGCTAAAGAGCACTTCGCTGCAAATATAGGGTTATCAATACTTAATAAAATAACAGGTAAGTGAAAGAAGATGTTGGTGGTTACACGATGGAGATTATAAAGTTCCTCAAATGTTCGGGGTTTTATTTGAATGCTGAACTTCGCGAGGTTAGATCACCTAATCTGAGAATTTGTTAGTCCGATTCTCATCATTATCATTCTTGTTAAATGACATTTCTCCATCTGGTCGTCCGTCCGTGCCTTCCTTTGCCGAAACATATTTGATTCTAATAAATGAAAGTATAATTGCTAATCCGAGGATTCCAAAAATAATAGCTATAGAAGTAGGGATCGGTATTTCATAAACCTCTGAAATTAACATCTTTATGCCTATGAAAAGCAATATTGCTGCCAGTCCTGGTTTTAGATAGTAAAATTTGTCTATCATTCCAGCGAGAAGGAAGTACAAGCTCCTCAGGCCCAGTATTGCAAATATATTAGAAGTTATTACTAGAAATGAGTCTGTTGTGATTGCAAGAATTGCAGGAATCGAATCAAGAGCGAACACCAGATCAGTCATTTCGATAATTACCAGTGCAATTAGCATCGGAGTTGCATACATTATGCCATCCGATGCTCTATGAAGAAACTTGTCTGAGGTATCTCCTTTTAGCTCTATAGGAACAAACTTTTTCAAAATTCTTACTGCAATATTCTTTTCTATTTCTATCTTTTTCTCCTTTTTTGCTACTAGCATTCGTATTGCGGTAAATATCAATAGACCACCAAAAATGTATATCATCCAATGAAATGATTCAAGCAGAGAAATCCCTGCTAGAATTAGGACTATCCTCAGCCCAATTGCACTTAGTATCCCAAGCATCAATACCTTGTGCTGATATATGTATGGAATACCAAGCGATGAAAATATTAACACGAATACAAACATGTTATCTACACTTAGTGATTTTTCAATAGCATACCCTGTCAGGAACAAGAGCGATTTGTCATATCCCATACTTACAAAAATTAGACCTGCAAATACGCCTGCTAGCGAAATCCAGATTATGGTCCAACGCAGTGCATGTTCGAATGTTTTCTTATTTCTCTCTTGGTGACTTAGAAGCTGTACGTCGTTGTCTGTAGAGTTCTTATTCTTTGAAGGAATTCTTCTTCTTATACTCTCAATCATCCCTAAATCAATCGCTAAAGCTATCCCTACGAATAATCCAAAAGCTATCCACATTAAAGATTGATAACTACTATCCGCGAATACAAGAGGTTCCATCGTCTAAATGATAAGAAATTTTAGTCTACGCTATATATGACTTGCAGGTATTCAATGTATTACTTTGTATTGCCACATTATCCCGACCTCTGATAATACTAAGCATGTCTTTTAAACCAGGCAGATGGTTTGCCGTGAACGACCTGAACTAATTCTACTTTTTTATTTCTTAGGGTATGTTAACTATATAAGATAAACAGGTCATAAAGTCTGCAGAAAAATTTCTAATCTCACGAAGAATCAGTTATTCAACCGACAACCTTGACTTAACGCTGTTCATAATTTGTTCAAATCATCATGTAATTGCTTATCTTCATAGGTTCAAACAATTTTATCCGCTGTTCCGGAAAATCGTCGACAATTACGTCAAAGCTCATTTCTCTCAAAGTTTCTGGAACACCGATCAACACTTGGTCACTAGAAACGATACCATGTGCAGCATTTTCGATCTCGTCTTGAGATTTGCGATCTCTCATCTGTTCAATCACGTATGCACAAAAAATGGCAAGCGTTTCATTGGCATTGATCTTTAGACTCTTCCCAATCTTTTTCTTGATTGCAGCTACGGAATTAAAAAATATTGATTCCTCTTCCTTATCCGGATATTGGAATACCCTTACGAATGGAGGAGTATCGATTTCTCCACGCACTAAGACTCTAATATCTATCATCGACTGTCTCTTTTTGGGGGCACTGCTTTAGGACCGTTGCCAAAATCATAAGTATGTCCCTTCCCACGATAGAACTTTGGCCGTACAGGATTTCCTTCCTTTTCCCCTTTCTTAGTGAGGGAAAGCCCTGCTAAGAGTTCAACAATTAGTCGATTTGCCAAGCCTGAAGTGATTCCCCCATTGTAGGAGTTAACATCGCTTACATCATAGTTGGGTGCTACTTCTACTAAATCGAATGCAAACTTGTCTGGATCGAAAGATGTGGACAATAGTCGCATTAATCTCATACCCTCTCTAGAAGTGAGGCCATTGGGTTCGGGCTCCCCAGTGCCCGGGGCATAGGCGGGATCAAATGTATCAATGTCCCAGCTGATATAAACTGCATCAACATCATCATTTGCCCTATCGGCCGCTTCCTTTGCAATCGTATCTATTCCCATTTCTTCGACATCTAACATTGTGAACCACTGGAAATCCTGATCTGCCATCCACTTATAGAGATCGGGTCCGGGCCAGTATCCCCTTGGACCAATCAGGGTATAATTTTTGCCCTTTAGACATCCTAGCTCCATAATTCTTCTAATGTGTGCCCCATGATCATATTTGAAGCCACAAAGCCCTTGCGGAGCGCAATCAGCATGAGTATCGATATGGATCATTCCAATGTTTTTGTATTTCTTCGCAAATGCTCTCACGTTAGCGAAAGTAATTGAGTGATCTCCTCCTAACATTACAGGAATCCCATCGATATCGAGAACCTCCTTGACCTTGTTTGTCATTCTTCTGTGCGATTCAATGACGTCTCCCGGAGATACTGCAACATCACCATAGTCTACAGTTCTGAATACGCCAAAAGGATCTACTCCAGTTTCAATGTTAAAATGTTCATATGGAGGAGATGGCACGGTCGAGGCTGCACGGATTGCACGCGGTCCGTATCTTGCGCCAGGTCGTATCGTCGTACCAAAATCAAAGGGCTCCCCAATTATAGCTACATCGGGCTTTATTTTTTCTAATTCCTGACGGGATCTAAGCCAAGGTAACTTCAGAAAAGTTGGTATTCCAACAAAAATCGGCTCATCATTACCTTTGTACGAATCCCCATAGAATTCCATTCCCATCTTTTATTCGCCAAATAATAGGATATGGGGTAATGTTTTTAAGCATTTCTAAGTAGTTTACGAATTCCATTTCATGAGAGATGAGACTACATAAACTGATACGTTCTCAGATTTAGAATCAGATATAGATTGATAGTGGGAAATATGGGTTTTGGCACAACATGGATATTCTCTTGATTTCTATTTACGCCTCCTAACCTGGATCCCTTGGTCATATATCCGCGCGAACCTTTCTGGATGCATTACTGTGGCCAAAAATTATTGGGTAAATGAATATTCGCAAATTCAATACATGACACAGAATTGTTAAATAATATACTAACGTAATCTACGCATTCTATAATACTATACTTATGGCGTTCCCCAGTGGACTGAATCACAAATCAATACTTTTTTATAGTTACTCTCCTTATATGATATGTGATGAATGCGGTTAGAAATGAAAGTGATGTCGAAGCGCGAGCGGCAGGAGCAATTGCGACATTGTATGGAAAAGATATAACAGAGTTAAAGCTTAGATCTTTATTCTCTCTTCCAAATGAACAAAAAAGGGAGGAATGGGATGCGCAGACCACTTTTATGTTAAATAACCTTCAGTATGTGGTAGATCTAACTATTAGAGAACAAGATGGCATTATAACTAATGCTAGACTAATAGATATAATGAAACCTCTTTAACGCTGCCATTATATATTCAAGCACTTATCTGGGTAACCTCCCGGAAAACATAGTTATCGATTTACAATTTACACTAATCCCCATTTTATCGCTACAAGTTTGGAGAATTTCCTTTTTTTAGTTATCATGGATTCCAAGGGTAGATATTTTATGAGACATTCAATTCATAATCTACTTGATTCAACTGTGCTATATAATATCCTAATATTAGTGGTATACACATACGAAGGGAGTATTCTTATACATAGTGCCTATATATGTAACACTATGATGGAATTGAATGTCTTTATTCGTTCAGAACATCGTTAAAAAGTGACCGACATTTGAGACGGGTTTCACTAGTTCCGCGGCATAGCAGGATCAATCAAAAATCCGTCCCGGTTTCATGATTAGACGAAGCGTGGATAAAGCAAACCGGGGAAATTTCATATCAATAATAGTGATGCATAGGCCTTTGTTGTTTTCCGAGTCGATCGAAATAATGGTCATGCTTCTTGTCTCCTCCGGGATGTGAATGCTCTACTCCGTCTGCGTGGCTATGAGTCTCCATTTTGGGTTTGGCCATCAAGACATCATCCACGCGTAGCAACATGCAGGTTACCTCCACAGCTGTTTTGAGAATTTGTTCTTTAACTATCGATGGCTCGATCACTGAGGAGAAGATATTGTCTACCTTTCTACTTTTTGAATCGATTCCATACCACTTAACCTTGCTATGAGCAGGCAAGTGTTTAGACCTCAATTGGATTATCGTGTTAACCGTATCCATTCCAGCATTTCTAGCGAGTGTAATTGGTATTTCCTCCAATGCATCAGCGAATTTCCGAAGCACGAGCTGAACGCGGCCTTTAATTTGTCTAGATTCATCTCTAACGATAGATGCTACCCTCACTTCAGTAGCTCCAGCACCTCCAACAATTCGAGGTGATAGAATATAGTCTCTTAGAACAGCAAACCCATCCAAGGCAGACCGATGGTACTCATCGAGTACCCTTTTCGAGTTTGCCCTCAACAGAAGAGTTACTGATTTTGGATCCCTACAGCAATCGATAAAGACCATCTTGTCTTCACCAACCAATTTTTCATATACTTTTCCCGCATAACCCAAAGTATTAGATGGTATCGGGCCATTCAAATCTTTGATAATCATTGTAGTTGTTGATTTTTCCAACCACAGCATATCATTTTCTTTAACTCTATGAATGGAGATAATATCTGCTCTTGATAAGTGCTGTTGGACAATCTTGCTTATTCCCTTCTGAGAAATCACGATATTTGCTCCAGAATCTATAATATTCTGTACCTTAACTTCGAGTAGTTCATATTCAGATCTGTGGTAATTCTCTAGCTGATCATAGGATGATATATTCAATTCAGAATTAGTCCTGGTCCTACTCCTATCAAGTTCTTCATTAGTTAGAAGTATCTTGGCATTATCAATCTGTTTGACCCTGGAAGACGCGTTAAAGGTCTTGTCAATCACTGTGCCTCTTATTAGGGTAGTATCAGAAGAATTGCCCAGTTTTTCTTCAATTTTGATGTCGTCTATATCGATCATTTTGCTCCTCAAATCTGCAATGCTCCAAACGGCCTCAACTACTAGATCAGCTGCACTAGCATTTTCTCTAGCAACAACTCCGGATATAGACCTAGATCGGAGGCAAGTCTCGGCCAACTTACTCATTACCTCCCTGCGTATACTAGTTGACGATACTGAAATTCGGTTGAGTGCCTGAAGCGATATATCTAGACCCATAAGATAGCCATCAATTATAACAGATGGAGCGATTCCAGACAACAACAATTCTTGCGCCTTGGATAGTAATTCTCCCGACAAAATGACAACCGAAGTAGTACCGTCTCCTACCTCATTGTCTACAGAATTGGCTGCCTCTATGAGGATTTTTGCTGCAGGATGCTCAACATCGAGTTTTCTTAAAATAGCCGAACCATCTTTTGTCACCGTGATCTCTCCCATAATATCGATATACATTTTTTCCAATCCACAAGGACCAAGCGAATTTTTAACTAGATTTGCAATCAAGGTAGCTGCCAAGAGATTATACCGACGACTCTCGCCCTCTTGACTTCTCCTAAGTCCATCATCGAATAGTTGTTCCATGCGAGGATCCATGTATCCTCCACGTGTCTGATTTAAACTATTTAAGGCTTGTCTGATGCAGGACTGAGAACGTCGTAATAGAAAAATTGATTGGAACACCTGATTCAAAAAATATTTGAAAATTTTGAATTCTGGTCGTCTACTACTCAGATTATGAGAAATTAAAGCATATAAATCTAATAATTGTTTTTTATCGATAGATTACATGTAGTATACGAATGTTAGTTCACTCTCATATCCGTAATTTACATTATTTGGCCTAAAATTTATATAATTTCATGTTTAGAAACCAATGTGCAGTTCGATGGCATCGTTCTCACTGGTCTAAATAGTGGTAACGTACCTTTTGCAAAATTAGCCTTGGAGGTATCACTTTGGTAGACGGATATGCGATTGGGGTTATAGCATTCTTAGCGCTTTCCCTTATTGTTGGGACTCTGGCTTCTAAGCTTGTAAAGAAAAGCAGCAAGCGGTTTATGATTGCAGGCAAGAGTTTGCCGCTTTTCTTCGTAGGGACTATGCTGGCTGCGCAATCTATCGATGGTAATTCTTCACTTGGAAATGTATCGCTAGTTTATCAATTTGGATTCTGGTCGGGAGCTGCTATTCCAATCGGCCTAGCGGCATGCCTCATCTTAACGGCGATATTCTATGCGAAGAAATTGAATAAAATGTCAATGCTTACGTTGCCCGATTTCTATTTCAGGAGATTTGGAAATGCTAGTGAAGGTATTTCTGGAATCCTTATGATGGTAAGCTTCGTAGTGTTGGTAGCAGGCAATTTTGCGGCAACAGGATATATCTTATCGGTGGTGTTACATATTGACTTCATATGGGCAATGCTAATTGGAGCGATAATCGTCTTGATTTATACATATGCAGGTGGTCTATTCTCCTCGGCTTATACAGACATTTTTCAAATTTATTTGGCGATAGCTGCATTTTGGGCAGCATTTCTGTTCTTCGCAGGAGGCTTTGCTGGCGTCAGTTTTGACACTATTCTAGGCAGCGCTCCGCCTGGGTATTTGGATTTATCTGGGCTAACTGATATGGGCAATGGTGCTCTCATTAATTGGGCAGGGATCATGGCTTTGGCACTAGGAGACATTGTAGCATTGGATTTCATGGAAAGGGTATTCTCAGCTAGGGACGGTAAAACCGCAAGAAGAGGCGCCTTCATGGGAGCAGGATTAACAATATTGACCATCGTTCCCACAAGCATGATGGGCATTGTTGCCCTATACTTTCTGCCAGATCTGGTTGATCCCTATACTGCTTACCCTGATTTAGCGATAAACCACGTTCCGTTCGTTATTGGATTGGCGTTACTCATGGGAGTCCTTGGTGCCTCGATGTCAACTGCAAATGGTGGATTGCTCGCCATTTCCAGTGTCATGTCAAGAAACATTGTTCAAAGAAATATCTTGAAAAGGATACTAAAACGTCCAGGAATGGGGGACAGAAAGTTACTGATGGTGACACGTATTTTTACTATTCCAATGATGCTAGCTGCTTTCGTACTCGCATACATGATACCTCAACCCGGTGTTTATCTGATCCTTGCATTTGACATAGTGTTTGCAGGAGCTTGGGCACCACTGACATTTGGCTTATTCTGGAGGAAGGCGAATACACCCGCAACATTGGCTTCTCTTATTATCGGATCATCATTGAGGCTTTTGCTTTTCTTCGTCATTCCTGTTGAATTAGCAGGTTTAGATACATTGATACCTCCAGTAATATCTGTTATAATCTTTGTTGTAGTAGCTCTGGCAACCCAAAAGAAATATCCTGGCAGATATGGAGTAGTCGACTATGTTCCACCTGAAGAAGATGTATTAATGGGGGAAGATCTAAAGGGATTTGTCGCACCAAATGCAGGGAAATAATCTAATATTTTCTTACCTTAGATATTTCATGAAATAGTATCGAGGGGTGGTACAAGTCGTGAGCGAAAAAGTGAGAAAAATGTCACATGCACATGGGTCGGAGCTTGCTGTCTTTTGGTAAGGAATCCATAATGGTATGCGTCTTGTTCAGGCGCAATTGCCTACCAAATGTTAATTAGGCAAGCCAATACATTTATGCCATGCCTTCGAGAGGATACGAGACCATAGGATTGAAGCCTGCGATCCTTCAGAGACTGCAGGTCGCAACGGATGAACATTATCCTGGCATGTTCCTTCCTAGTGCATTGATAATTATGATGAATGAAATAAAACGGGGCCAATATACAGTTGAAATGCACAATCTGAAGATAGATTTCTCCGGTAGGTATTCCTCATTGACTCTCAGATCAGACGTAAAGGAATGGCTTGTTGAGAATCACAAAAGCCTACAGGAAAAATATAGTCAAAGATATAGAGCGGATAGTTTCACAAAATTTGCCAGCTTGTTTATGATAAATGTCTTCGAATCCAAGTCCATGTCTAGGGACTATGTTATTAGATTAAAGGAAGCTGATTTTCGATGGTTAGAGGAGGAATATCAAAAGCGAAGGCAGGAATACAAAAGTCAATTTGGAATTTATAATTTTGAGCGATTTGCAGATCTCTTTCTCAAGGATCTTTTTAATAGAGTTAATGCAGCCAAAAGGATTTTGACATATGAGGAAATTTAACCACCCTGAACCAAATTTTGCAACGTCTGACTTGTTATAACACTATTCAACTATTTCCATTCTAGTCTTGTTAATCTAGGTGAATCAATTTTTGTTATATTAAAAACTGTCTTTTTTGTAGGTTTGCATACTGTTCTGTTCTCTAAGAAGAAATTGCTTCAATTGTTGTGATTAGCTGTGGAGCACTGATAACAGAATCTGGCCAAAATGACCACTTGGATTGAACACAGAAGCATCGGAGTTGATTTAGGTGAAAGCACCATTAAATCACAATAATCCAATGCTTATGAGCAAACCATTATTACTCAATTGTTACCCAGGGACCATATATTGGAAATGTTTAAGACTAATGAACATTGATACAGATTGCAGTATTTGGTTCATTTCTTTCGAAACAGACCTCAGAGTTCCATCATTATCAAGAAAGAAATAATTAGAATTGTGGATAAAAACAAAAAAGATATTCCTGAGGATCACGCACACTTTTTAGCTAAAGTTCAAGATATTCTCTCCCACTTTCCAGAATATAACCCAGAATGGGGGAATAGAACTGTCTTCAGATTAGCTAAGGCAGAAGCGTTAAATCCGATTTACGAAGACGCAGTTTATTCCGAAAACATAACACTCCCGGATGTTAAACATGATATAGATCTTGTTTTGAAAATGCTAAATTATAAACGTGAACAAAAAGGCTTTGAAAAGGTGAAAATGCCTTTGTTTATTCAACCTGATGAACTATATGATGCATATGCACATGGAAGATTCGATTATGAGATTAAAAATATAGTGTCTCAGTTGGTAATAGTATTTCAGAAGGGTTCGATAGATTACGTTGGGTTTGTATTTGGCTTCAAATTCGCGATTCTTGAGGCTAGGTAGGTTAACTTATTCATTTCACTAGCAGGACAGGGCAGTGAGAATGACTAGTTATCGCAGAGGTTACGCTTCCGACTAGTAGGCGTTTAAACTTAGATAAACCTCTTGTTCCAACGGCTATGAGGTCTATCTGGTTCTTTTGTGCATATTTTGTTATTATACCCACTACTGACGTTCCATCATTTTCTAATATCTCGATTTTGCTGCTCACTCCATTCTTTTTTGCATTTTTTTGGATTGGTTCTATCCATTTATTGGCTTCATTTGCCTTAGCCTGCAAGAATGCTGATACCATTTTCAGATCGCCGTACTTTGCACGCAAACCAATAACCCCTCCTTGTTTAATATCCGGAAGCACATGCAAAACCACCAAATCTGCCTTTTCCAACTTGCAAAGATGTATCGCAAAATTAGCAGCTCTAATAGAAGAGGCCGATCCATCGGTTGCTACAAGAATGCGTTTAACAGATACAGAGTTTGAGTTATGCTCGTCCATTAAGCAATTATTCTCTATCTGAAGTTCTATAAAAATATCATTCTTGTGAATGTAGATTACGTATTACTTACCATAATAACACCATTTTCAATTTACCTCCCTACATAAATACTTTCATGCATATCACTTCTGGATAATAAGACAAGATCGAAGCTTACTTTTATGGAATGGATAACTGGATGCGATAAAACAATCCCATATTAAAATAATGCTATTAATTCAAAATTCTATGATGCCCATAAAATCACAAAAGTCTTTGATCCTAGCATTAACTCACATGCCGGATATAATTCATATTCTGAGCAAGGTGTCGATGAGTAACACCAAAGTACCAGCTAACAGGGTAAGAACCATAAATGGAAATCCTACCTTTATGAATCGATTAAATGTGATTCCATAATGGAACTTTTCAGCTAATCCCACTGCTATAATTGCAGCGCTAGAACCAATTAATGTTCCGTTACCGCCAAAGTTTGCCCCTAAAGATAATGCCCACCACAAAGGACTTATTTGAAAAGAGTCGAATGCAGAAGCAATAATTGAGTTTTCGTTAAGCGAATCAATTACTGGAATCATTGTAGCAGTAAATGGAATATTGTCCACGAATGCGCTGGACAATGCTGATAGCCATACGATTATCAGAAAAGTAAACCAGGGATCCCCATTTGTTATATTAATCGCGAGATTTGATAGTAAAGTTATCAACCCAGCCTGTTGTGCGAAGCCCACAATAATAAATAGACCCGTAAAAAACAGTAACGTAGTCCAATCCACTTCATGTAGAACTTGTTCTGGAGGAAGTCTCGTTATGATAAGCAGAAACGCTGCTCCACCCAAGGCAATAATCGAGGGTTCTAGATCAAGAATCCCGTGAAATGCAAAAAGTACTATGACACCAATGAGTACTCCAAGTGATTTCTTTAATGTTTTAATGTCTTTTAGATAAGCATACTCATTCTCT
>JAATVS010000295.1 GCA_014523695.1 Nitrososphaerales archaeon TH5895 | reverse complement strand
GATACGAAAAATAGTGACAATAACGATGGCGATGGTGATATTAGGCCCGTTTGTTTTTTCATCTTCTTTTTCACCATTACAGCCTAATATATTTGAATAGTCCGTTGGCAGTGCTTGTTTGAGATAAATGATATTCGCACTTGACAAGGTTGGTAAGGAAAACCTCGTTGGACCAATATTGGTCTTGGCATTTTAGTTGTTATCTTATCTGGAATATTTATGTCTTTTAACGGACAGCTGAAATTAGCAGAAAAGGAACTCGAAATAAGGAATATTTCATTGCCTTATTCCAAAGGTTACGTTTTGAAATCGTGTTTGTGCTTCCTGACGATCCAAAATTTTTGAGACGATTAAAGACAGGAAGTAATATTAGCTGCTTTATATGGACGGAGATAGTTAACTAGACTAAAGTCTAACTAGATGATTTTTATTTTGTCTGTTCACTGTTAACTGAGTTACATATTTTGTAAGCACTGTCAAGTCTAACTATTAACAGTGGCTTGAACATTTTACCAAATCCGCGGCTATCTACTGCGACTCTATGCTCATTGATATTGAACAGATTATTTGTTCTTGACTCATTATGAAGTGTCAAGACAGTTAAGTAGGTAAAGTAGAACTAAAATGAAGCTTAATACTCTGCGGGGGATCCGGATGTGAATAGAGTAATATTTCCGTTAAATGGGTAAAAGCGGTTACGAATAACTTTGTTAAAGAAAAAATAGAAATATTATATATTGATTATATTTAATATTGACTAAATTTTATATAGATCTATTTATCTTTTGAATTCACCGATTCATGACAACGAAACAAGTACGTTCCGACTTTAAGAGCATGTACATGGTTATTGTCACACTATCCATGTTCGCGCTACGGTACAACCGTGGGTATATGCAGGCAGCAACAACGACGACGACGACGATAACCATGACGATGACGATAGTGGTCAAACTGAAAATAGGGGGATAATAGGCAACTTTGCTGATGGACGACGTGACGGACTAGCCGATGGAGCGAGCGACTATCGAAACGGATATGATAAGTTTGCTAGGTGTACCGGCGGCTCATTGGACTATTGTTTTGGGTATGACAATGGGACCAATGATGGTTATGAGTCTGCTCGAAAAGTGGGATAGCAATCACAATAGATCTATTTTTAATATGTATATGTATATGGAGTCAAACCTGGGGCTTAGAGCCAGTTGGACGTCATGAATCTGTAAATGTCTCACAATCATCTCTAGTATTCCCAGCATCTACACATCCAGCTAGCCATCCTCTAATGCATTGTTGGCCAACAAATCGGCCAGTTCTACGTTCTTTACAAATAATACAAAAACGGGGATAGGTTATATCTATTGTAGATGACCATCTTCCTTCAGGCATCGCTCAATGTATTGAGCTGCCAGTACATGTTTCGGAACCTCATGCTCTAATGTAGCATGTGCTAACGCCTTGTTTACTTTAATCGTCAGCTTTACCTGGAGGCCTATTAAGTTCGGCACTGAAAATTCTCTATCTACAGCAGCTTGTGGTTCCTCATTCGGGTTCTCCCGGATTGCCCTAATTATTTTCTTAGCATCAAATTCATTGGCATTTCTATCCTTTATAATTTGGATAGCGGCCTCTTGTCTATCCTCATTTACCAATACAGGCAAGTACTCCAATACTGCATCTTGAGTTCTCTTGTCGTTTATGCTCTTCGTTTTTTCTATAATTTTATCAGTGGATAATCCAGCCTTTTGTAAAACCGTAGGAAATCTATGCGACGTAGGTGGATTTGTAAGACCTGAATATCCATATTGTACCGAATAATTTCTGGATGTATGTCTGTAGAATGAAATATAAAAAAAAGTATACAAAGAGGTAACAGAATAATGGTGTTGTAGTGGATGTCATCACTAATGGATATGAAGAAAAAGAGCGTCATAGTTGGTAGCTGTATAGTCGCTGTTATTGGACTGTCCTTTTTCATGGAAACGACTATTGTCATGGGAATACATAATTCAACTGACAATAATTTCATTAGCATAGAGTGTCTTAAGGAAAAACTTAAGGAAATATGTAAAGAAGGATCGGCACCTTCGCACTTAGATTGTGAGAATATTCTTCGCTGTATAGATGCTGGAGAACAAGAGATAATGAGGGAATGTGTTAAGGGATATCCAGCTGATAATATGTCTAGGTCATGCAATTCACAGGATCTGCTCTATCGTAGCTGGTGTGAATATACTAGAGGAGCTATACCTAAATATGTCATCTAGAGGCTTCAAAAAATGACATCAGATTGAGTCCTACCACCTGACAGGAAGGGTTTTGATTATATCACTATGGAATAAGGTGTAAGAATAACAATAATAACTAAACACGTAATGAATGTTAGAATCATAAATATAGATTTAAATATTTGCATTACTACTTTTACTACTATGCGGTTTCCGCTCCTGCAGCAATTCTCTCTAAATCTCGGAGCGCATGTGCAGACACAAACTCTGCAAATGATATCTTGTACATGCTTGTACTGAGTTCCTTCTTGTAATACTTCTCTAAAGCCGCTAAGGTCTTGCCAGCTATCGTTATACTCTTTTGTCCTTCTTCATCTTCTTCAGTCAATTTCTCAATCCCTTCGATTTTGCCTTTTATAGATGTCTTCGTCTCATCAGCTAGTAATCTGGATTGAACTTCAGTCTTCGACTTAAACCTTGATTCTACTCGCTGCATTCTTCTCTGTGCAATCAT
>JAATVS010000294.1 GCA_014523695.1 Nitrososphaerales archaeon TH5895 | reverse complement strand
GAGGCACATATTACTATAAATCCCTACAAAGAGGAAAGTCTTTTAAGATACTCTGGTTATAGGATCATAATGTAGATGGAGAGACTTTTACATATGGATCGTACCTACATAATCTCTTGTAGATGGTTGGGCCCTAATGGTTAATCTTAAGACGATACTTTTTCCCTCTATAAGCAACAGACAAGCAACATTAGTAATCGTCATCACAATAGCTTTCTTGATACCAGATACTATGTTAGGTACTGTTTCAGATTTTCTAATTCCTCAGACTACCTCTATCTGGGGTATTTCATTTTTTATTTTATTTTCAATTATATATGCTATATCTCAACATCTACTACTTCGATTTGTATGGTTGAAAACAAAGGATATAAGATCGAAATCTTTTCTTTTTAACGGTTTGCTGAAAATTGTAATAGTATTCCAGTATACACTGCTTGCGATTTTGATAGTAATCATATATCAGATACTATTTATGTCACAATACTATACTGCGTTCCTGATTTGGTCAACTGGTATAAGTTTTTTACTGACCATAAGCATTCTTGGCATCCTCGCCAGGCAGTTGTTCTTGTGGTACAGATACTATAGGAAAGGTTCTTTTGTGATAATTTGCTATGCCTTGGCATTTGTCATTATGTCAATGACTTTCTCTCTTGCGCTATTACTAGATATGTATGGCTTCTCGAATAAGCAAAGTATAGTAACATCAAGTTCAGAAGTTGCTTTTACCGACTATGATAATGCTAATTGGTTAATACGTGGGTTTTATGATATATATCAATTCTTAGACCTAATTTCATTTGTTCTCATATGGGGAGCAAACGCGTTACTTCTCCTTCACTACCGCAAAAGATTAGGACTTGTGAAGTTTTGGATAATAATTGGTCTTCCTTTAGTATATTTTTTGAGTACCTTTTTGGAGGTGATAGGACTGTACGAACCACAATCTGATTCAGAGTTCTTTTTTTTCTATCTATATGCCTCTCTGAACTCGACCGCCGGAGGGCTACTGTTTGGAATCACGTTCATAACTATAGCACATAAGATTGATAATCAAAGGATAAAGGGATACATGACTCTAACAGCGTATGGATTCATTCTTCTCTATATATCAAGCCAAGTGACATTGGTGGCATCTTCTTATCCACCATTCGGAATCACGACTCTATTATATTCGGGATTATCATCTTATCTATTATTAATAGGATTGTACTCTACCGCAGTATCATTATCCCAACATGCGCAGTTACGAAAGTCGATTAGAAACTCAATAGACGAACAACATTCTAGGCTTATAGATGGCATTGGAATGTCTGAATTACAAAGAGACATAGATAAGAGAATCGCGCCGTTAATCCAACGACATGCAGAACAAATGAATATACAGACCGCGCTAGACTTAACAGTTTCCGAGGAAGAAGTAAAACAATATATGGATGAGATTTTGCGTGAACTCCACGAAAAATGATTATCTCCTTCATTAATGATTTATATAAAAAAATAGACAAGATCGCTCATTTATTAATTAAATATGTAATTCTGTTTAAATTATTATACTTGATTCCTAATCATCATTGATTATTTATATTCAATCAACTTGAATAGTCATAAACGTAATTGACGAAGGTAAAAGAGCCTTTACTAATATCCGCTAGTAATGTCAATAAGTATACTAAAATTAGGAACAACTGGAATAAAGGACTCATTCAAATGGTACGTAAGAGAACATTCTGGTGAGATTGCAATCATAGGAATAATGGTCGGGATAGGTATAGGTGTAGCGTTACTAGCTACGGGAGATATCTCGGAAGCATTTGCTGGAAGGAGAAGATAACAAAACAGGACTTTCAGCGAACAAATATTCCATGAATTCTAAAGTAGGCCCAATTATAAATTTCTATATTCTATCTCTTCCTTATTTGTTGTTTATACTGCAGGTGGAAAATTTAATCGCATTTTCCATTCTTGATAAAAATGGAAACTACAAATTTGGATCATTTAAATTATTCACAAACTCTGGATAATATTTATAGTCGAGTGTATGATGTTAATTCTTTCATTTAGAATAAACTAGTATTTAATGGTAATTAAGAACACATACAAGAATTGCTGAAGAGTCTAGTTCGGTTTTGAGATATATGGTAGCAACTCCTCCTTTAAACAAGGGATTCGTAATAACAATTATGTAACAACGGATTTTTAATTATCTTATAGTTAACTACTGTCCATTCTAAGATAACGACGAATAAATCTTTGGAAGAGATACATCATATCTGTAGCTTATACTCATGTGACCATCATCAAACTCTTCATAAATATGCTTGATGTTCGACTTTATTAGTT
>JAATVS010000293.1 GCA_014523695.1 Nitrososphaerales archaeon TH5895 | reverse complement strand
GCCCACACCAACTACATTATCGATAGTGTTAGAATCAAGTATAGGGTTTAAGCACTCATTGCTAACTGCTGCTGCTTGACTTGTACTGTCGCCCGAATATCTCTCTTGCAAATGCGACATCTGATACCATGACAGAAATCGCGACCGTAGCAGCAAGCAACAGCATTGGTATTGTTATGATTGTTAAATTGGCCCTATGCATACTGCTATTTGGATTCCAACACAGGATTATAGGGGTTAAGTGGAATTGGAATCTCTGTTAAATCATATTTATCTTCTCTAAAGGATATCTACAGCCAGACCTGGAAGACAGTCTGAATGCATCATCTCTCTCTCCTTTTATTGTTATAGTATTTTTAGCACCAGTCCCATTCTAATCCTAAAATTATTCTCATGGTTTATGATTTTTGATTTGATCAGTTCCCTCAGTATAAGTAATTGTTATCACATCATCTTTTTCATAAGGGCATTCCGATATAGATCTAGGTATCCTGTCTGATGCCTCCACGATGCACGATCCGTCACTTTGATCCTTAATAATTACGACGGCGCTATTGTCAACAATATCCGATTTGGGCTTAAAAATCGGAAAGCCGAATAGTGCCTGAAGAACAAAGAAAATTCCAACTATAGCAGCTGCAACAAGAAGAATGGCTTTCTTACCAGAGAGTTCTGAGCTCATTAATGGCTTACAATCGCATTCGTGTTACATATATCTTATAATCCTTGATCGAGTTTCCCTCTAAGGCAGTGTATATCTAGCACAAGGTTGGGCACACCCTTAAAGGGGACGAAAGTGAGCTAAGCCAAATCAAACATTCAATCTGGGGCTATCGAGTAGGAAAGATAGTCATAGATATGAAGAGTCTATAGTAACCATCGAAAGCTAGTATCAGATAAAAGTATAACAAATGCCACATGCATAAATCTACTCCGCTTATGATAAACACCAGATTCTTGTTTTGTTACTCGCGGGGTAAAAATATAGTGAACAATAGAATTACGTCATGAATAAGCTACCATCATACAAGCTGGCTCCTGATTTGACAGTATGCAGAATTCTTAATGGAATGTGGCAAGTTGCAGGCGGACATGGTTATATTGATCATGAAAGGGCAATCGAAGACATGATCAACTATCATGATTCAGGGTTTACGACTTGGGATCTGGCTGATATTTATGGCCCAGCAGAAGACCTCATAGGGGACTTTAGGCGTAGGTTACAAGGATTAAGAGGCAAAGAAGAGCTCGACAGAATTCAGGCATTAACAAAGTGGGTTCCACATCCAGGAAAAATTACGCGTTCTGCTGTTATCGAAAATATACAAAAATCGCTCAACAGAATGAATGTTAGCTCGATTGATTTACTTCAATTTCACTGGTGGGATTATAATAATCCGCATTACATGGATGCTCTCAAATACCTAACTGATCTCAGGGATACCAAAATGATCAAGAATATAGGCCTCACAAATTTTGATACTGAACGTGTGCAGATCATGATGGATTCTGACCTGCCAATTGTGTCGAATCAGATTCAATATTCAATTATTGATCGAAGGCCGGAAGTAAAGATGATACCTTTCTGCCAGAAACATCACATCAGTCTACTTGCATATGGAAGCCTCTGTGGCGGATTAATGTCAGATCACTACTGCGGAAGAAAGAAACCCTCTGCTGCTGAGTTAGATACACTAAGTTTGCGAAAATACTACCAAATGATAGAAACATGGGGTGGATGGAATTTATTTCAAGAACTACTCTCGAATTTGAAGACAATTTCACAAAAGCACAAGGTGAGTATTGCAAATGTAGCAACACGCTACATACTTGATAGGGCAGCAATAGCAGGAGTTATTATCGGCACTAGACTCGGAATAGTAGAACACAGAGTCAATAATACTCAGGTATTCGACTTCAGGTTGGATAAGTCGGATCTCGATGCGATAGATGCGATATGTACTAAGTCAAACAACTTGTTTGAGGAAATCGGGGACTGTGGCGACGAGTATAGATGAGATTGAAATTGATTGTTCAAAGACTTATCAGGGAAAAGATTGAATGCCAAGAGTCGCAAATAGAAATAATACTATGAGAGACTAGCAAGAGTAATTCGACCAACGAGCAACAACGAATCAGAAAAAAAATAATAAGAATCGGCGTGCATCGGCACTCAAAAACCACTGCCATTTACAAAATAGTGTGTGACATAAGATGAATGATATTGTAATTGAAAGGCAGATTTAATAAATCCTGATCGAGCAGTTCCCAATTAAGAACCACTGTCTACAGATTTGCCGGCTACAGTTTCTATGGTTTAGTAGAATACAAAGAGTAATCATGCATATGTATGATGTATATACCCAAGAAACCTATAATGCCTCCTAATACAGCTAGAAATATGTTATTGGGCAGATTGCCGGGAATTCCTACCTCTACCAACAGGAGCTGCGCTACAAGAGTAATTATGATGCTAGAAGAGCCTATGGTAGCCGTAAGAGATGCGCCTATCCTACTTAAGCCTGTGGAATACGACAGAGATCCTACAAAAGGTAGCAATGAAAATACTATCAAGACTATAACAATGAGTATTAATTGTTGGCTATTTTCTGGACTATAAGTTAGTATAGATGTTCCACTTGTTGAAGAATGTTGCATCTCATCCAATAATAATCCTACAATCAAAAATCCAACCAGAATGAACCCAGAGATCAGCATTGAAGAAGAAGCCACTTCTATTGATGAATGCTTTGATACTAGTTTTGTTAGAAAGAGAACACCTAATGCAAATCCAAATGCAGAAAGTATTGCTTCCATATCTCCAAAGGTGATATTGAATGTCTCGGGGAAAGTTAATCCGTTCCAACCTATATTTTCTTTATCCTCACTAAAACTAGAGTCACTCATAATGGCCAAAACGAACCCAAATAACGCCAAGGCTATACCAATGATGTGAATACTTTTCAATACTTCTCTCAAGAAAGCTCTTGCTAGGAGAACTATAATTACAATTTCAAGTGGTCCTGCAATGAGGAGCTCTTTTGAAGCCCCGATTCTGTTAATGGAATCATACCATGTAAATATCCCGATTGATAGGAATAGAGAAGCCAACAAAAGATTCTTCCAAGATTTCGCGAAAAGGATAATAATTCCTTCCATTTTCTTTAGAAAAAGAATCGTTACCATCATTAGCATTACTCCTCCCAAGGTTATGCTGATCGCTGAAAGTAAAATCGGAGAGATATGTATAGTCGATCGGGTTGTTAAATATTCAATAACTATGGATTCGATGGAA
This sequence comes from Nitrososphaerales archaeon TH5895, assembly GCA_014523695.1. Lineage (GTDB taxonomy): Archaea > Thermoproteota > Nitrososphaeria > Nitrososphaerales > Nitrososphaeraceae > TH5896. The sequence continues at coordinate 1,382 of JAATVS010000293.1, read as the reverse complement.
ATAGTTACTGCATAGACAAATACAACCCAAGACTTTTGGATCAACAGAGGCAATGCAAGTACTTCCAACCCATAAAATAATAATTCATTTCGATTATCTTTACCATCCTAGATTCTGCAAATTAACCCATAAACTTAGTTAACATATATTTCTACTCCTATCTTGATATTGGACTGACAACAGAAGTGAAGTAAAGGGTTAAGGATATTACAGTATGATATTTACTGGATAAGTGCAATTTGGAGATTGAAATACAAATGCTCAATTCAACTAAGCTTCTATAACTAGTAACAAAAGAAGAGACACTAAGAGTTATGTTCAATTATGCCTCTCAGTCACCATTACTACTTTCAACTTGTTCCGTTAATCGGGAGCTTCATTAGTGAATGCTCGAAGACTAGAAGGTATGGAGAATGCTCTTGAAAAATACTATCATATCGTTCATCTATGTAAACATGTCCGGGTATATTGTTATTGATTTGATGACTTTCACTTTATATCTGAATTTGGTCATACAATATACTGAGCGAAATCGTCATGCAAAGGCAATCTCACCTAGCAAATTGTATCGCTAAGAACATTAACTGGTCGACCAACTTACTATGGCTTGAATGCTGCCCGTACCTAACATTATCTGTCAAGAATTGAGAAGCAGCGGTGATCGTGCAACAGGGCTATCCATTTGGATCAAACATTTCTAAACTCTAGAGATTTGGTGGCGTTTCTATCTCAGTGACATCGAATGGCCACTGATGTTTGGAGCAGTATAGAATTTAGCCTTACATGATAGGATTTGACATTTGAAAGATTTTGATCTACACAAGCAAATCATCAGAAAAAGTTAGTAAATATTAGAAAAAAGCGAAGGCTCCAATTTTATGGCCTTTGAATTGAGGCTTGTTCGCAATTAATGGGTGTCAATTCCCGCCAAAGAGCTTCGAAATCGCTTGGCCTAGTTGTTCAAATGGATTTTGTGACTGAGTTTGGTTTTGCTGCTCTGTTGAGCTAGGCTGAGGGCTGGGAGGTGCTGCTTCTGTCTGGTTTTGTTGCTGCTCTGTTGAGCTAGGCTGAGGGCTGGGAGGTGCTGCTTCTGTCTGGTTTTGTTGCTGCTCTGTTTGGCCAGCTTCTCTTACCGCTGCTTCAAAAAAAGTCTCATTTGCTTCGCCTTGTGCGAACAATAATTGTGGTGTTGCAAAAAGTGAGCCAAAAACTATCGAAGTAATTGTAAGGCAAGCTATGGACATAAGACTGGAGAATTTTTCCGTCCCCTTTATTTTCATCAGGAAGAAGGTAATAGAATTTAGATTTAAATGTTTACAAGATTGGCTACATTAAGACTCTAAGTATACCATGAATAAATATTAGCAATTATATTGTTTTCT
>JAATVS010000043.1 GCA_014523695.1 Nitrososphaerales archaeon TH5895 | reverse complement strand
GTTCTTTAGATCCGTAACATCTGTTTGTCTCAATAATGCCTCCACTGCCTTAGTTTCAGTACTATTATTGAAATTTCTCATTACAAAATAATATTCATCAAAACCCTGTGAAAGAAGTGAGTGTATGGCGTTAACTTGTTTGTCTTCTCGCATTCTTTCTAAGTGTAATTGATCTGGAACCCATGCTCCGAAAACCTTTTCTTTCCTTTCTGAGAAGGGGTCATTATATGGCTGTGCTTTTGCTTCATACCTGTACATCTAGAAGTATATAGATACATAAACTGTTAGGAGCAGAAATATTGATAAAGCTATTTTGCTTTTGTTGTGCAAAACCAACTATAAATTCCCTCTTGCTGCTTGTGAACCGAAAGCAGGTACCTATCTCCATCATATAATTATCCCGCCTGATGGAAGTCATGTTTGCATTACCGGATCATTGGTATATGACAAAAACCACCCACCGCAATATCCAAAAGGATGGGCAGAGATTCATCCTGTTTCCAGCATGAGAAAGTGCTAACTGCCGATTGGCATATACCAACAATGTGAGGTCCACAAGGTCCAGTCTTCGATGGTACATGGAAACTCGACAACATATTGGAATGACATTCATTATTGGACTATGACTGAAATGGCGCAGCGGTACATCACATTATTCCATGCAGTAACATAGTCTTCCATGTACTGATGAAATTCTCTGCTACTAACCGTGAATTCGCAAGATCTTAGTCTTGATTTCTCATTAGGTTCGTTGATTAGTACTTATGACATTTCCTCTACAGCTATTTGGTTTCAGACCAGGGACATTAGATCACGTGCTATTAAATCTTAAAAATTCTGAGCAGAAGACACTAGACCCGTTTGCCTCTAGCAACCTACTATAAACTATTTGGATAACTGATATAAAGCATCCTAAATTAGGATATGTCACTAACTTCCATCACAAAGATGATTAAGCAATACAAAACCCAAGGTCATAGGAAAGAAGTACTAATCGCTCTTCGTTGGCAAGCAGCCATACTTGGAGGCGGCAGTTTGTATTTCATATTAGAGTATTTGTTTGGTCATGTTCTTGACATTGCGGTAATAAGAGTCATTTCTTCACTGGATTCGCTAGTCTTCTAGTTACTCTTACCTATTTACTCGTTAGGAGATTTAACAAATATTTACCATTATCAGAACATCTCATTATATCTTATAACCTTAGTTTTAAAATCTTGTTTGTTGCTGTTGCATTGTTAATATTTATTATAGTTATTACCAACATTGATACTAATTTAGTGAGTGGATATTCTAAATTAAAGGCCTATATCATATACCTATCCTCAGATTCATTTAATTTTCCTATACGGTCGATGTTGGCATTCGTGATCCTTTTTGAAGGTTATCTACGTATACTGCCATTGTTAGCAGTAAAACGCTTCAATTTTTATTATGCAAAAACATTAATAGGAATTAGTCTGTGTGGGCAAAAAGAAGATGAAGTTAAAAGAATAAAGCATCTTTTAATGGGAATAGACTCATATCGAAAGTATTTAAGAAACCGTCTGAACCTAGATATTGATAGCGCCAAGCTTTATCCAAAAATTACTGCTCTTGTTCCTGAAGATAGAAATGCACTAATAAAATCAATGTATGAAGCATTCTCAGAAGATGCTGATAAATTAAAGCCAATTGTTTGTCTTACAACATTTTTGAAGAGCCCACCAGAAGAGATATTGGTCAAAGAACATACAAGAGATAAACTAAAACAACTAAGTCTTTTATTTATACCCATAATTACTGTGATAATTAGTCTTTTTAATCTGGTTTTAAGGAATGTTTGAATAACATAAATGACGTCAGGTTAATCTCCTACCTAAAGAAGTCCTATCCATCAGTCTTTGCTCTGCAAAATATTTCATAGCACATGCCATCAAATTAGGTCTGGTTTAACTGATCCCTTATACCATATGGGTAGATTAAATTCTACATCTTCATAAATCCTCACACTCCCCTTACCACGTACCCCTTTGTAGGGAGGATTTGAATCGTCTATGCAAAAGTAAATCTTTCCTCCCTTTCTAAGATTTACCGTTTTCTTTGCCTGCTTAGAAGTTTCAACATATATCATTTCTTTTGAAGGATCATAATAGAACCATGTAGGATGAATATTAGCATCGCCTTTTTCATCCACAGTTCCAAG
>JAATVS010000292.1 GCA_014523695.1 Nitrososphaerales archaeon TH5895 | reverse complement strand
CAAATGTCTGGATTCGAACATAAGCATTTCCATCAAGAATTAACTTCAACAGGTCAGACATCTGATCTATGTTCAACCTCCCGGTGAAATCAGAAGAGGTAAAGTTACCTTCAACAAGTGTTCCACTGATTGGACCACTTATGCCTTCATTGACTCCGCTTCTGAGTTGAACCAAGTCAGCGTATCGTCCACCACTGGATGCCGCTACAAATACATCTGCAACCTTATCGATATTATTTGCATCGATAGTATATCGCATGGTATTTCCATCTCCTACAACTGTAAACTCACCAGTTCCGGTCGCATTCGTGACAGTTGGCGGGAAAGTCAAATCTCCGGTGAGGTTTGCAGAAAACTGTGGAGTAGATCCTTGTGCTTGTGTAGTATTCCCAACTCCTGCTGTTGTGGCATTAGTACCTGTGGTATTGCTCTGGGCGCCTGCTGTTGTGGTATTAGGAGTCAATGCCGCAATACTTGCTGTGAAAAGAGCTGCGACAATATAGGCTACTCCTGCACGGGTTAGTTTATCCATCGATATAAGAAATTCAGATTTAGTATAAAGGTTTTCTGAAAAGTCTGGGGAATATAATGCAACTTTATTTGTACGATTTGTTAAGGTTGCATTAGTCCTCGACGAAAAATTGTTGATACTTTAGTACTTGCTAAGCCAAGTTAGAACAGGACTAGCACCAAATTATAAGCCTTTTCTATATCGATCAATCTCACTCAGTAATCAGTAATCGCTAAAGCAGTTATCCTTTGTTACTTGTCTTGTATCTGAACATTCGCTAAAGAAGGAGCCCAAAGGAATTCCATCCACTGTTTAGTCAATTTCTGAAAAAGCTCTATGTACGCCACGTTTAGAGCAAGCACATTTTCATTGGCTTTAAACGATTCTTTATACTGCTCATTAATCTTGATCAAGTTTTGTAATGCGTCAACAAATAACTCATTAAATGCTTTCATTCTGTCTCCATAACCATAGAAGAATTGATACATCCTTTCATAACTCCTAGCATATTGGTTGTACATATCAAGCCATGATGTATACACTACTCATGCACACCTACAAAGACGATGTTATCGAATTACATAAACTTAACTTATACTCCTTAAGAAATAAGTCCCGTTTACTAATCTTTCGCAGTCCTTTATTTACATACTACTGGGAATGAAGTTTAAATAGAAGCAAATGTGGTTGTAAAATATGCGAAGGAATACTGGAGGCTCGAACCTACTCATAATCGTCTGAATCGTAGGTTTGGTAGTAGCCTTAATCGTAGGAGTCCTGATATGGCGTGGGATCTTGAGATGGTGAGTTTAACTGACTTCCTCATCTGTACTATGGCAATACATGCATATCAAAAATGCTAATTGTTACAATTGATAGAAAATGGAGTTTATGAGTCGTTTCTTAACTCCAGTCTTATTGATTTCTTTTTAGCTCTTAGAAATGGATTTTGACCAAAACTCTTGGAACGTGGATAGCAAACCTTAATGCTTACATAAGATCATTATGTGGCATGTCCAATACACAGTATAGCACGATAGCTCGAAGTTTTGTTGAAGAAATATTTAATGCGCGGAAAACAGAATTAGCAAAGAACTTCGTTACACCCGATATAATTTACCATGGAGCGGGTGAAGAGGTTAGAAGCCTAGAGGATTTCAAAAAGTGGGTATCCGAAGATCTTTCCGCATTTCCTGATATGAAGGTCACAGTACTAGACGCCTTTGGGGAGCAAAATAAAATTGCCATCAGATGGATCTTACAAGCTACACATGAAAGGGACTTTGCTGACTTTCCTGCAACTCACAAGAAGTTTGAGGCTCAAGGAGTCGAGATCTTGCATTTTGAGGAGGACAAAATCAAGGAGGCATGGACTGTATGCGACTTGTCTGTACTGTCCCGATGATTAGAGTAATAGAAGCTGCAAAAGTTCTATTTGTATGGGATTGATAGCCAAGAATAGAACTGGCTGAAATTTTAGATGATGGTTGAGATCCATGTATAAAAATTTAGTTTATGCAATTCTCGAAACGTTCACAAACGGCTTTGCTAATTGTTTTTATACATTCAGCGGACCCAGATTTGATACTATGATGAGGAGGAAGCATCGAAATCAATATGGCCTATCTATTGATTTTCAAGCCGGCTCTAAAAAATCTTGTCAAATACTGTAATTTCAAAGCTTTGTGAATGTACAAAGCCATAATTAAAAAATTAATCCTTTGTCTAGCTGTAGCTTACAGATTACAATTTTGATAATAAGTCCGTCTTGAGTTTCTGAAATTCTTCGTCCGTTAATAATCCTTGTTTCTTTAGATCAGCATATT
>JAATVS010000042.1 GCA_014523695.1 Nitrososphaerales archaeon TH5895 | reverse complement strand
GATATATTGTCTGGTCTTTAATTAGGGTCAAAGAACTTGAATCTCCTATGCTTTCTAGATGTAAAATAGAATTCGATTTCGACTGACATGAATCAGATTAGTGTAGAGAAATCAACCTTCGTAGATCATCAGGTTCTTTTCTTCCAAGAGATTGTGGAGATTATGCACAGCTCTGTATACTTCAGTCTCTTTCTTTGCCCCTGTGCAAACCAATTTCCCGGAAGCGAATAATAAGATCACCGTCTTCGGATCCAGCATTCGGTGGATCAGACCTGGAAATTGTTCTGGCTCATACATGCTCCTGGGAAGTACCCTAGCTGCGAGCTCGAGATGAATTTTCCCGCCCAAACTTGCTGATGCAACTATATTCTGTATTTCAATGAATGGTTCGTGCTCGATAGCGATGCCTCCTTTTTTCAATTTTTGGACTACATTCTTTACCGCTTTAATTGCCTGTTCCTCAGATTTAGCTCCGGTACATACCATCTTGCCTGAACTAAAGATTAGGGTGGCAGTCTTGGGTGATTTCAATCTAAAAACTAATCCTGGGAATTGATCTGGATGATATTCCACATCTGGAAAAATCTGAGTAATCAAATTAAGATTTACTGTTTGGCTGACCGTGGCTGACGCTACTACATTCTCTATGCTAACGATAGGTTTAGTCTGAGGCATACCCTATTCAGCCTTTATAAAGGAGAACTATATATACTGTTTACATTCACATTCCATCAAGTTTTAGTGAATGATGCCTGAATCATCTGCCGAAATAGCAATGAATTCTACGAAGATAATTATGAACTAGTGTTTATGGAAAATACGGAGAACAATCTTCGGGTTATTGAAGCCTGAAATCAAATCTCAATCCAACATTTAATAATTAAAGTGGTTCTTCATTAAATCAAACTATGTATTTTTGTTCAAATACACGACTCGGCTCGAACAGGATTAGTCATAATTACAATGATCCTACATCAGACTTGTCGTCAATAAATAAGACTCGAGCTCAAATTAAGCATCTTTTTGTTTGACAGATAATATGGTTTCTCTATTCTCAAATTTTCAGCCATACAAAGGACAAGGACCTGAATAATAAAAATAGAAAATATTACCTGCTCAAAATTGGATCGACCTACCTTTGGCTGAAAATAATAAGATCGAGGATGCATTTTTTGCAATCTGCAATGGAATTCCGCAGATATAGGGTCTTGGGCATTTTCGTGGCCAAGAATGAAGACGTGATCAGACTTTGTCAAGCTAAAAATAGGCGAGTGATAGTAGTCATCAAGAAGATATCCAAATGATTTGGCTCCAAAAAACTCATGCATTTTGAATGCTCCATAACTCGCGATTGGATATGACGTTCCGTTTCCAAGAAATATGATCGACTGGAATTTTCTCGGCAAGTCGATCTCGTACTGATGGATCTGTTCGCGAGCATCCCTCATTATTTTGCTTAAGATATTCATATTTATTTTAATGCCTATCAACGCCATACAGGTTATTACTGTCGCCGTGAAATCCAAAATTCCAGGATTTGATGATTGAACGTCATGCAAGTATTCTAGATTGAATGTGTTTTTACATACCTCTTCAAGGATACTCTTGGGGCGAGCAGTTATAGCGGTAGTTTTGAGCCCAAATCTTTGAGCTATCTTGGCAGCCTCAATGTTCGACTGCGTTCTTCCAGACGCTGATACAAAGAAAATCTCATGATCCAATAGCATTTTTGGGCTACGGAGTATATCTGAAGGATGATAGGCAAGTACTGAATGTCTGGATAGATATTCAAGTAGAAGAGCGCAAACATACGAGTCACCTGCGCCCACAAATAACCCGCTTCTAATTTTCACTGGTTTAGGAAGCCGAAGTCCCCGGAGATATTTTACTTGAGAATATACGTCTTCTCTAAAATGGCTAATCCAGCTGGACATTGTCAGATATATTCAGTAGGTTTGAAATACTGTTAGCATACATTGTGTCTAAGAACACGAGTAGGTGAATGACTTTCCACTCTAATATTCCTCTTCAAGTTCTTCCTCTCCTTCTTCTTCAATGTCCTCAATGTCTTCGTCGAGCTCTTCTCTCTCTTCTGCACTTTTATATGGCAGATCAGTTTCACCAACCGTACCACAGACAGGACACTTGAATTCGATTGTCTGACCTTCCAAGTCTAACAAAAAATCCTTTGAGAAAACTTGGTCACATTTAGAACAAACCAAGGTAGTTTGAATATTATCTTGGCTGAACTTGTGAGACTGGACTCGAAAAATCGTGCCTGCCATTCTTCTTACCTATAGAAAATACTCTTTTTTATAAGCCTTTGTGATTATTACACACATTCACTGTCCTGAAATGTTTAGAAAGATCTTAAGCCCGGTTTCGAGTTAGAAATGAGTGTGAGAATATTTTCTCGGAGCTCTTTTTGTTCCATTAAGCCGCGGTGTGCCATTGTGACAACAAGGCTATGGTTTCTGACTCCTCGCATTTTCATGCACAAGTGCTCGCCCTCAGCTATGACGACTACCCCTCGAACCCCCATTTTAGTTATCTCGTCCGCGATCTGCTTTGTCAATCTCTCCTGTATTTGCATCCTTCGCGAATACTTTTCTACGAGACGAGTTAGTTTAGATATGCCAAATACCTTGCCTTCAGGCAAATATGCAATGTGGACTTTGCCATAGAAGGGCAGCATGTGGTGTTCGCACATACTATAAAACTGAATATCTTTGGCAATTATAGCATCAGTTTCCTCAGAGAAGCTCACATCGAGTCCGGAACTCATTGTATAACCGGCAAATATCTCCTCAAACGCTTCTGCCATCCTTCTTGGTGTTCCGATTAAGCCTTCTCTGTCGGGGTTTTCACCTAATTCTATCAATAGTTTTCTTAAAATCTTTTCAACTCTCTTTTTGTTTATGGTTCTACCCTTCTCCCTTTCCTGTAACAATATCTTACTATAGGACTCCATACCCAGTACACATTTGTTCAGATATTATTCTTACTCTCCGGACAGAAGCATTTGGTCTCCAAAACAATGGAATATGGCAAGTTGAGAGACTGGTTCATGTAGCATAGATTGTTTTATCTTGGATATTCGCAATGTTAAAGCTAGCTTTTCGATTGATACACGATTCGCACGCACCGCAATGTACTGGATTATTTAAACTACTTAACGCTTCATCGGAATAGCAGCTCCAAGTATCGAATATCTTATCCCCAAGTAGATCGTACCCTATTCTGATCAGCTCATCCTTGTGGATGTCCTCTTTCGCCGGATACCAGATCTCAATCCGCTTTCGTAAACCAAGGTGTATGGCGTCAAGGTCAGATTCGTACAACATGTCCGCAAGAGAGCTAACGAACTTTGGTCGACAATCAGGATAATTCTGATCGTCAGCATGTGCTCCGTATACTATGACACCAATCTTGAGGCTAGCGGCCCACGCCGCGCTTATTGTCAGAAAAATGGAGTTTCTGTGTGGAACAACAATCGAGTGATGAAATTTTTCAGGAATAATGGTATTCTCTCCAGTTAGTGCATTATCATTGCCGTAAAGATCTTTCATGAAACCTATATCGATCTCCTTATGAACTTCAGATCCTAACAACTTGGAAAATAACCGTGCTCTTCTAATTTCCTCCGTCGATCTTTGGCCATAGCGAAAGGTAATCGTATATGGTGAAAGATTCTTAACTTGCTTCACATAAAATGCAGAAACCACAGAGTCTAACCCCCCACTAAGTATGCAAACCGCCTTCCTTGAGCTCATATTCTAGATGTCAAGGCAGATATTATGGACTTTTCGTCTTCACTACCTCACGTCACAAATTAACATTCAGACATTCAACCAAATTCAAATAATGTTTTAGGCGAAAAAGATCGCTTCGTATTGACAAACACCATTATTACTAATTCGGACTTTTCTAGAGTTTTTTTATAAGAAAGCGGCATGTACGACTGGCGCATGATTGTGCAATATGATCCACACCGTCAAAGCGATCGTTGCTTTGAAGTATATACAGATTATCACTGTATAAATCAAATGAGGTATTTCAGTAAGGCCGTGAAATGACTTTCAATGACTACCGATATCGTCAGGATGTAATTCAAACAATTGCAATACATTTTTTTATTAGTAGCATCCTCACGAATTAGCAAAGTGGTAACGTAGTTCAGAGGACGAGATCAATTTTTATCATCCATTCTCGAAGGTTAACTCATGACAATTGAAGAAGGATCTTACGTACTTCTTTACCACTCTCCTCAAAAAACTTGGTTGGTCGAGGTAAATTCTGGAAAGAAGTTCCATACCCATTTAGGCGTGCTCGAAATAGGAGAGGCAGTAGGTTTGGAATATGGTTCACATCTCGTATCTTCTAAAGGAAAGAAGATCGTTTTACTAGAACCATTGATATATGATTTCGTAATGAAATCAGAAAGACTAACTCAGATTGTATACCCCAAAGATTTAGCGTTTATAGGGATACGCGGTGGGCTCACGAGTGGTTCCCGGGTTCTAGAAGTGGGTACAGGCAGTGGAGGATTGACAACATACATAGCAAGTATCGTTAGGCCCTCAGGACATGTATATACGTTTGACGTGAATCCTCAGTTTAGTGCTATTGCCAAGAAAAATATCAGGAAGGCTAACCTTTCTAATTTTGTAACGTTTTATGACCATACGCGGTTCGATGAGGCAAACTGTGGTGCGGTAGATATAGTTGTTGTTGATATTGGAGACCCTTGGACGATGATCGAAAAGACGTACGAATCACTTAGACCAAGTGGGACCCTTTTGGCGATATGCCCTACTATGAATCAATTAGAAAAAATGGCCTCGACCCTCACCGACTTCGGTTTTGTCTTCGTTGACTCCATGGAGTTGTTGATGAGGACCATCGAAGCCAGGACAGGAAAAACACGTCCAGCGATGAGAATGATAGGTCATACAACCTATCTTATTTTTGGAAGGAAAGCTCAACATGGTAGGAGTGACGAGGCATTACAATAGGGCCTGAGCACAAGCCTAAAATTCTGACTATACACCAAGAATCTGTTTGAGTAAAGCGCGGTAATCTACAGCTTCTTTGGTGCTTCCGGGTGATGGAAGCTCAAAGACAAGTGGAATTGGTTTTTTAGATCGCAATTCAGTTAACTGATAACGTATCTGCTTCCCATAATCATCACTAACGAGAATGAGTCCAACATCATCACTATTACTAATACGGCCGATCTCGTTCAAAACATCTTCCGCAGAGTTTGCTTTTACACCTTCTACACCCGCCAATTGAAAGCTGGTAACGAAGACCCTACTACCCACAGCAACTACTCGCAACTTTGATCAAAAAAACACTGCTACAGTTCCCCTTTTATTCCTTCTGCGGTGGATTAGTTAAGTCATCATCAAAAGGGAAGACAATCCCAAGCCTTAGGAATATGATTTCCAAAACTCTATTCTTGCAGTGCTGAGGTGTATTGACTCGATAACTTTGCACAGCATGTTGACAAATCTTACCTAATCCACAATATGAACGCAACCAGACCTAGTAGTCCCACAAATAAAAACAATGTAGCCTTCCACAAACTCCCGCTATCACTGTCGCTAATATCCCACATACCCCCCGCTAAATGAGATCGGTCGTATTCTTTCTTCAAATGTTCATAGCTGTAGACTTGTTGCCAATCAGCAGGGGGTGTCCATTCTCGATTCACAGCGAAATCCTTATACTTGTAAGTCCGATCGTATTCTTTCCTTGATTCATCATCCGACAGAATTTCATAAGCTTCCACTACTTCCATAAACTTTTTTCTGGAATCTTCTGAATTTCTATTCTTGTCTGGATGATGCCTTAACGCGAGCTGCCTAAATGACTGTTTAATATCTTCGTGGGATGCCGATCGATGCAGGTTCAGTATTTCATAGTAATCGGACACGACTTGATAGTCAGACAGGCCCATAAATAATCATTCTTGTGTGGCCACTTCTTCGGAATATCCTCTGGACAGCCCTACCTTAGAGCTGCTCTTGCCACTCTTATTTCGTTTGTGGCAGATTCTTACCTCACATTTCGAGGAAATCAAATAAATATGCAAAAACTTGCATAGAACGAATCGATGAATGACAACTTATCAGGATCAGACCTTAGTTGTATCGTTCAGTTGCAAGAGGCGGGTTTTAGATTTTCTAAGCTGCACAGAAACCTGCCCCCTCCGTCATTGATTGAAGCTGCCATTCGTAGGTGTGAAGGGGAATTATCCACAACAGGGGCACTTTCCGTTAGAACCGGCAAGTTTACGGGCAGATCACCCGATGACCGATATATAGTGGATGATGCCTTAACACATGATTCAGTTGATTGGGGAAAAACAAATCATCCGCTGTCTCCTGAGAAATTTGATCGAATTTTCGATAGGATGAAAAGATCCCTCGAGGGAAAGGAAGTGTTTGTCTTCGATGGATACATAGGAGCAGAGAAAGAGAACAGGCTCTCAATTAGGACAATAACAGATAACGCGTGGCAGAATCTTTTTGCGATGCAGATATTCATCCGTCCAACATTGCCAGAACTTCTTAGTCATAATCCATCGTTCACTGTACTATCTATAATTAATTTCCAAGCTCGCCCAGATGAAGACGGAACAAAAAGTGAGACCTTCATTATCCTCAATCTCACTAAACGTCTTGTATTAATTGGCTCTACTTCCTATGCAGGAGAATTAAAAAAATCAATGTTTTCTGTAATGAATTATCTCCTTCCTCTCAAAGGTATTTTTCCTATGCACTGCTCTGCGAACATAGGTAGAGATGGAAAGACCGCTCTTTTTTTTGGCTTGTCAGGTACTGGAAAAACGACACTCTCGGCTGATCCTGAGAGACGGCTAATTGGGGATGATGAACACGGATGGTCAAATAATGGCATCTTCAACTTTGAAGGTGGTTGTTACGCAAAATGTATCAACCTCCAAAGATCCATGGAACCACAGATCTGGAATGCAATAAAATTTGGTTCGGTTATGGAGAATGTCATCCTCGACCAAAATCGTGAACCCGATTTTGGTGACGAGTCGCTAACAGAAAACACCCGGGTTGCTTATCCGATTGAATTCATACCAAACACTATTTTGCCAAGTGTAGGGAATCATCCAGATGTTATAATTTTCCTAGCGGCTGATGCATTCGGGGTACTCCCTCCGATTGGAAGATTGTCAAGAGGACAAGCTATGTATCACTTCATGTCCGGTTACACTAGCAAATTGGCTGGCACAGAGAGGGGCATCACTGAACCACAGGAGACTTTTTCTCATTGTTTTGGCGCACCTTTCATGATGCTGAAACCAAGAGTATACGCGGATATGCTTGGAAAAAGAATTGGCGAACATGAGTCAAAGGTTTATTTGATAAACACGGGATGGGTGGGAGGACCATATGGAGTTGGACGCAGGATGAATCTTCAACAGACTAGATCCATGGTGAAAGCAGCAGTCAATGGCGATTTAGAAAAAGTTTCCTTTACAAGGCACGAAATATTCAATGTAGAGATTCCAATCTCATGTCCAGGTGTTCCAGACCATATCCTTGATCCGATTAACACATGGTCTGATAAACAGAAATATGTGGAATCGGCTAAAAGACTCGCTTCTTTGTTTGTCAAAAACTTCGAGAAATTTGGAAGTATGCCGTTGGAAATCATAAATGCAGGTCCTAGAACAAAGTAAATTTAAAGTAGCCCGGAGCAGATTCGAACTGCTGTCCTCAGGTTTCTTTTCATTTAGATCCAGAGCCTGAAATCCCTAGCCCTCAAGTAAGTTTGGCCACTAGATTCGGCGCACGTTTCTGACGTGCTCGACCGGGCTTCCGAGCTGTATAGATCAGTAATCCAGGACTAATATTTGACTGTAACGCTATAATTCATTTAATCTGTGGTTGTAATCGGGTGCTCATGTTCACAGCGTAAACAAATCTACAATGCCTGGTATGTTATATGGCTCTGAATATACTCATCTAAATCTTTTTTTCAACGAGGTATCTTCTCTTCTGATATAACCAGTAGGTAATTAGAACAAGCAACGTAGCTAGAAAGGTGCTACTCAGTAGTGCACTAGGATTTTCATAGGACATGCATTCATATTCGCCAGCGTAGCAGCCAGCTAGAAAGAAGAAGCAATTCCAAACGGAATGAGATACCACTGCGAACCAACCCTTTCCAGTAATCCACACACGAAAACTGAAAAAAAATGATGGAATTACAAAAAGCCAATTGACATATGCTAGGCTTGAAATGGATAAATCTTCAGTATTAATGAGATGAAGGAAGGTCCAAACTAATCCGCCAACCAGAGCTGCATTTCCATTCGCTAAACCGTATAAAGGTATCCCAAAAAATAATGACTCCTCTATGGGGCCAGCTAACACTACAGAATCCAGATATCGAGGAACAATAGGTTCGACGTAACCGGGAATAGTTGTCTGAATCAACATCGTACCAGCAAAGGCACCAATAAGACCTAAAGAATGATAAAAACCAAACATTAACAACAAATATGGGATCGATGTGCGCCGAAATTTGGAAAGCCACCGCAGTGGATTCAAGTCATATTTAAAATGGTCTAGCATTCTGATCTTGCTTCCAATTTTTGTGTCAGCTGTTATAAAGCTGCATGTTTGCCGATTGATTGAGACTTAGCAGAGGATGTCCTCAAATTGCATTTGATTATCAACACGAAAGAAGTGTTTCAAGAACTACCATTGAGGTTCTGTTGACTTGACTGGTCCTCAGTGTGGGTGTTAACTCCCAGGTCATGATTTATCAGTGATGTTAGTTAGACTCTTCTCGATCTTGTCCAATTCTTCATTGGCCAGACGGAAGCCTTTGGTCATTTGACCAGTCATGAATCTGATTTCATATCGATTCCAATCTATATCCGGTCCGTTGTAGTCCACCAGTTCACTAACATTGTGTGGAGTAGCTGAAGTCTTTATTTTGATATCATTGTTTTTTATATGATCTACGAATTCATCAATGCTCTCAGTATCCCCATTCACAATGACATGAACTTTGTTCTCGGCTACGAAATTGGTAGCATGAAGCTGTCGCACACTTTATTGTTCCAAAGGCATAATTCGTCGAAAGTGCAGAATTTTTTTAGCTCCACGCCTTAGACCAATTCTGCCTAAAAGATAAACAAACGGTACTTAGACATTCCGTCATGCTCCTACAAGCTACAAGTTATTGGACAAAACCTTGACATCAATGAGAGGTTATCGTTATAACACGTCTGTATACATCCTGGTTCCTGAAAAGCAAAGAGTAAAATGCTTTGTATATCTGAATTATTGTCATCCCCTTCCATGAAACCTAGGTCTTTGTGAATGTATAGCGCTGATTGCGCTATTCACGTTATTCCCTGAATCCTCTACAACTATTAATATTCTCGACGTTTCCTCTTGTGCATCTAGATTGAGAATGTTAATACCATGCTCACCCACAGTGCTACTTACCAAAGATGCAATTCGAGGACTCTTCCACATATTGTCTCCTATCATTGTAACCACACCTCTTTGATAAATTATTTCCATTCTTGAATTATAAGCTCTGAAGTACCGCTCATTTCTTCTTACAAAATCCGCATCCAAAAAGAGGATTCTTGAGATCTCTAGGTCGTCGACTCGGTAAGGAGACAGTTTCACGAATTCATGATACTCTCTTACTTTCTCAAGCATTGCTAACAAATGTGAAGCAGATATTGATTCCATCCTCACGATAGCACAGTTTTTTTTACCAGTAACGATCTTGATGAGATTCTCGTCCTCACCATTTGGCAATGTCCTTTTTATGATCGTGAATCGAGAAGGAAATGACATATCAGTTACCGTGATTGGGATATCGAGTCCGTTGTCATCGATCTCCTTTATCGCCACTGGATCTAGAATCTTCATACCAAACATCCCTGCTAACCTAGCTTCGTTATAAGATAAATGAGTGACGTAATGCAAGTTGTTTTTGACAACCCGTGGGTCAGCGCTTTGCACCGCGCTGTCTTTCTCGAAATCTAATCGGATGTCATATTTGTCATCAAGAAGGATAGCAATATCTGCAGCTGTCCTATCCGAGCCGCCGCGTTCGTATGTAGTTTCAAGCCCATCGATTGTCTTTCCTATGAAACCACCCATTGTCACAACTTCATTATGTTCTATTAGATCTAGCAAGTATGAGATGTTTCTTCTAGAATCTTCTAAGCTGAAGTTTGCCCCTTCGAAATTATCATCCGTAATAATAGGCCATTGCGTGATATTGACGTGTCCAGATTTAAAGCCTCTACTCCTTAAGACATAATCCATTAAGTAAGACATGGGAATTTCACCACTGTATGCTAGTGTCCTTGATCTAACAACATCCACAAAGCGCTTATTTTCTGCAGCTTGTTTAAGCGATATAGTCACCTCATGAAAAAAAGAGTTTAATAGATCCATGAATTCATGTTTGTAGATAGAGTTAAGATAATTTGATGATAAATCATCGTAGATTTTTCTAAGCACTTTTAGATCTACAAGTCGCGAAGCCGCATAGCCCTTGCCTTTGCTCAAAGCTACATCGGTCATTGAAACTTTCTTTGAATCGTATTCAATGATGGGTGCAGAAAAAACAGCAACTATTTTTGCGTTTGCCTTAAGTTGACCTATCCTGTCTATAACTGATGGAAGTAAAGATCCATGTAATCCAAGAGCGCTTCCACCGAATTTCGCTACAACAACCCTAACCAAATCAGCTATTCGTAAAAATTGCTACATGTCAAACCATATATTTGCTATCCCTATTTGATTGGGTCGGGTTATCTCTGTCTACATATTTTTTGTGCACTAGAAAAGGCCTTGAATAATTCTAACCAATCAATCTCGGAGCTAGATGCAATACATTATACCTCCCGAAACAATAGGAATCTTAGTCAGATCAGATAGCTCTTTGATTCTAGCTACGATTGCATTAAACCAGAGGCTATCAATTCCTTGGCTCCAAATGGTCACCTTCTTGAATCGCCTCTCTGCTCCCCCTGCAAAATATCCGGTGCAATCTTCGGCGGTCATGTTATTGTATTTCTGACCAATCTCCGCCACGATAGTCTCAGCTTCCATTGGCAAGTATAGTATGGTCAATGTCGGGAAAGGAACAGTATTCTGCGTCGAAGAGGTTCCATCTTCCATATGACAGATATTTCAAAGTCACAGTTATATCTGGATTTCGAGAAGCCACAAGAAGTTAGCCTTTGAAGGCTAGATCAAGTTTTAAAGTGGCAAGAAGTGCAGGTAGCGATTGGCATCACTCAATATTCAATAATTAGGAAGGGGTATGGGATAGGCAGGAAATGAACACCAATCATCAGAAGATTAGTGGTGAATACGAAGACCCGCTCAGGAATATCTAGTAATTGCGATCTGGCAAATCGAAAGAAATCAGCTTGTTTCTGGTGTTCTTAAGAATTGAGATAGTGTAGTAGTGTTGTGATCCTCTTGCCAAAGTAATGAAAGTATGATGGTGATTTACAATTTAGCAATGAATACCGGCAAAAAATGGTAGTCTCATCTCGGCCATGACGCTCCATATCTCAGATCCTTCAGCGTTTAGATTGTTAAAAAGCCAATATCAAAGTGCTTTGAGGCTTGATTAAGCGTGTATCATGATAAATTTCATTTTGCAAATGTAATCATTAAGCTAACTACCATCTTTAAATCTTGTAACTTTACGCATCAAACGTTGAGGGTCAACCTGACGAAATTAAAGTATAGGATTAATTATAATCCGATAAATTACGACGTACAATTAGGCATGTATAACACCGAATCAGAAAACCATATTCGATATGAAGATGCTAGAGCAAATCAGTGGAGATGCGACAAATGTTTTGATACATTTTCCACGTTCAGAAAGCTGAAAACACACAAATCTCAATTTCATGCATACTAGACTACTCTACATAGGGGTTATAAGATCGCTATATATAGCAAGTTAAGTTTTATACGATCCAATAAAATGAGTTATGCTGAGTACATATCCCAATTGATCCTGTGTACTTCGGCTGAGCTGAATGACCCAGAAAAATCGCTATTGCTAAAGATCATTGAATTATATAATAGGAATGAAGGCATTCATTCGTATTTATGGTTCAAAAAGCAGCCACCAATAGACTCTGAGGATGAAAAGCACCTTGCTACTCTTCTCGACCGGAACCTAATAGAGGTAGTTCACGGCAATAGATTCAGGAAAGGTGGCCGAAATTACGCATTAACCACTTGTGGTTTATTCTACATTTTGAGTGAAAAACAGATTTTTACTGTCTTTCTACTCTCGAAATACTGTGAAAATATTATCCTAAGGCTATTATTATTCCAATATATTAATGAAAATACTGTGAAAAATTGGAGTCCAACAGTTCTGACTATAATATCAGAGTACTTGCATAAATGCTGCGTTACCACCAATCGTACTATCGAAATAATTAGATCTTCAAAGATATCTGAAGAAAAAGAGAGGTATTCAAAATTACTTGAATTAGATATTAAAGCACTCGCATTCTATCTTGGAGTCAGATTAACACGATTATATTCCCACTATTTGAGCATATTTAAAAAAAAGGGTTTAACTCATAGGGACGAATTGAGCCACGAAGAAGCTATAATGTTCAATTTGCTGTCAGAAGATGATAAATTTTCCCGATTTCGAATTAAGATACTGAAAGAATTAGATGAGGCGTTCGAAGAACTCGCTAGATTAAAGGCAGAATAGATTACTGTCTTTGTGTCAATTGAATTGATAGAACCTGTACAATTAGTTGACTTGGTCCGCAACAATGATAATATCATACGGGGTTGACATTTGTGTAGATCAGATAATTATGGATAATTACTTGAATGAATTCACGAAAGTAGGCTTGTCTAAACTAATGAGGCCATTTGAAAATTCTCCTGATGACATATACAAGTTGACGAAAGCGTTCAGTGTAGCATTCAATCTACACGCCGGTCTTTCTAGAAACAACAATAAAAATGATCCATACATTAATCATTGCCTAAGAGTGTCGCTCATCTTAAGTGAAGAGATTTGTTGTCGAGATATCAATGCATTATGCGCGGCTCTTTTGCACGATGTCTTCGAGAAGACGAGAGATCCAAGTTACGATTCGACAAAGCTGTTAACTGACTTTGGTAAGGGTGTAGGTGATATCATAATTACACTATCTCGCAATTCCCCGGATGATAGAAGGGTTGAACATCTACAGACCTATTTTGAGAAAATTGCGTCTAGTTCTAAGACTACTAGGTATGTAATGCTAGCAGATAGGCTAGACAACGCTAGGTATATGAGAACTGTTAGTCAGCGTGAAAAGGCATTTAGGTATAGGGAAGAAACCGAAAAATATGTGATTCCAATCGCTCAAAATACTGACGAAAGATTCGCAGTAAAATTGTCGATAGCCTTGTATGAGATTAAGTGACTATCTTCGCTTCTCATTAGTCCCTTTGAACACAAAAACCATCTCTTCCTCTCGTATGCTTCACCCAATGCGTTATACATCCTATCCATGTATGGTCGCTGCATCCACATATCCTACATGCTCGATAATCATTCAATTGGAGGAGAATACTCACATATGCTTATATACCTTCTAACAAATTATCCGATTGACAACGCCACATGCTGAAACTAATTAATTTAGATAATTTCAAACTGCCCTTCAATTTGCACCGATTCTCGAACACGAATACGAATTTTTGAGTTCCCTCAAACATGAATATTACTGCGTTAAGATCAATATATCTTCAAAGAAGAATGGTAGTGGCCGTGTTACTTATGTCGTATCCGCGAAGTCCATACTTGAAATGAATGATAGGAACTCTTGCATTCAGGCCTCCCCCTATAGCCCTTCACTTCTATGTATTCCAATGTGCCCATATGCATCGAAGCATTAAAGAGCACTAGTCTCATACTGATGGGTCAGATCTCAAAGCCGCACCCAAGGGAAATACTATCATGTAATAATCAAAAAAAAATGACATCGCGCCTTTTGTAGAAAGTTTTACGCTTTTTTAGCACATATGAATATTCTGAGATTTCGGTATGCCATTGCACACCTTGCCCTTAGTGGTTTAATTTTCTCGCTTGTTCCCTTAATAGAGACTGATATCGATGTGCCTTTCGACGGGATAGCGCAACTAGATGACGGAACTAATCTTAGGTCACCCGATATGGCAAATGACCCAGAGGGACTGTTAGAATCCATCGGATCACCAGACAATTTGATGGATTCAGTCCTAGACAAGGTAAGAAACACCAATACTTCTGACACAAGTCTCGATGATAATGGGGCAGACTTATATTCGAGGGGAGAGAACATAATACTTTCACATCAAATAATACCCGCAAAAGATTTCATTCATCTTTACGAGACATATCCTTTTGCCATAGCTGAGGGATCCGTATCGGCTAAACTTCCTTGTGATTCAGATACCAGTACCC
The DNA here is from genome assembly GCA_014523695.1 of Nitrososphaerales archaeon TH5895. Taxonomy (GTDB): domain Archaea; phylum Thermoproteota; class Nitrososphaeria; order Nitrososphaerales; family Nitrososphaeraceae; genus TH5896. The sequence goes on along the minus strand of JAATVS010000042.1, from coordinate 353 downwards.
ATCTAAGGTTGCTAGTAGGTCAAATACCAAAATTACAGCCTGCCAACTTGAGTATCGAGAAAGATCTTTCTAGGCCAGGCTACATGTGTCTTTATAACTTTGATATCCAACAAAACTCTACAAGAAATAGCTATACGCCTGTAATTACAGATATAGTGTTATTTAATACTAGTGATGAAAGAACTGTTTTGCCTAATACCAGCACTTTTGTCATAGGAGTTACTAAAATACATCCGCTCCAAAATGTAACTATCTCAGGGTCACAATGAAGAGCTAATTAGTCCGGATAAATCCTCACGAAAATGTGGACCTATCTGAAACTTAATAAGAGTTCCTAATTATAGACTTTTGAA
>JAATVS010000041.1 GCA_014523695.1 Nitrososphaerales archaeon TH5895 | reverse complement strand
TGCGTCGTAAAGGATTAACATATGCAAAGTCTGGAGTAGATATCAAACAGGTCGACTTTGCACACCATCTAATTGGCCGCCTCATTCAACGAACCCACAAGAATCCAAATAAGGGGGAAGTCGTGTCCGGTTTCGGTCACTACGCGGGATTGGTCGATATCGGATCCTGTATATTGGCTCTTCATTGCGACGGGGTAGGCACGAAGTTATTAATTGCTCAGGCGATGAACGACTTCAGCACAGTTGGTAAAGATTGTGTAGCTATGAACGTAAATGACCTTATCTGCGTGGGGAGTACTCCCTTTGCCTTCGTGGACTATATAGCTATTGCGAATCCAGATCCGTATATACTCCGTAGATTAGCTGAAGGCCTCGTAAAGGCAGGAGAAGAAGCAGGGGTTGCAATTATAGGCGGTGAAACAGCTATAGTACCGGGCTTGCTATCAAATGGTAACAACCAGAATTCTATTGAACTTTCAGGAACGGCGTTAGGGTTTGTCAAAAAAAGATCCGAACTTGTTTTAGGAAATAGGATTGTGAAAGGAGATATTATATTGGGAGTGGAAAGCAGTGGCATGCATTCAAATGGCTTCACTCTAGCAAGGAAAGCTTTATCAAAACACAATTTTCAAAAAAGAGCAGGAAATTTAGAAAGATCATTGGGCGATGAGCTACTCACGCCAACGAGGATTTACGTAAGGCCAATGATCGATTTGTTGAGTTCGGGTGTCGAGGTCCATGGCATTGCACATATAACAGGTGGTTCATTTACGAAATTACGTAGAATTAACGATAAGGTTAACTATCGATTAAAAAGTATGCCTGATCCGCCAGAGATTTTCAAATTGATACAGGTTCAAGGGAAGATTGGATCCGCTGAAATGTATAGAACGTTTAATATGGGAATCGGAATGTGTATAGTGGCGCCTCACGCCTCCATTGAATCTATAACGTCGGCTTTCGAAAAGTACAGAATGAGGGCGTTGAAAGTCGGTATCATAGAGAAGCCCGGTTCCGGGGAGGTTTCATGTGAAGTTCAGAACAAACATACAATGCTATGATGAATTTGAGAGCTTCAATTGCTTTACGTTCAGAATGGCAAAATTAGACAAAATCTCAAATGAGACAACAATTAATATTCCCATAGGCGACTAGGTTGTTACACCACCATTGAACAGGTCGAAACTAATCGAAATCCCAGAGGCAGAATATTCACTTCAGTACGATCTAGCTTGCAAGGAAATAGCAAAGAGAATATGTGTAGGGGACGAATCCAAATTAACCATCATTCCAACTATTTTAAGGCAAGTTTCGTCAGAGTTTCATTTGAAACATCTCCCTCGAAGGCATGATTTCCTGAAATATTTGCCAGAGAACTGTTCTTGGCGAAATACATTAAAGTTAAGGCCGATAAAAACGGCGTCAGGTGTTACTGTCGTAACCGTAATGGCTATGCCTCACCCATGTCCCCAAGGAAGATGCATATATTGCCCAGGCGGGGTTGAATTCAACACTCCTTTGAGTTATGTTGGATCTGAACCTGCCACTAAAATAGCTCAAGCTCATTCATACGATCCCTTTGAGCAGATAACAACTAAGTTGAATACTCTTGAGATAAATGGTCATGATACTGGCAAGATAGAACTAATCATAATAGGCGGGACTTTTCCATTTATGGAAGAAAAGTATCAACAGGATTTTGTAAAGGCTTGTTACGATGGACTAAATTCTGACTTGAAGCCAAAATGCTCATCCACCCTGCAGGAAGCTATGAGTGCCAATGAAACATCGAAACACAAATGTGTCGGATTAACAATCGAAACAAAACCTGATTACTGCAAACGAAGCCACATTGAAACGATGCTGCACCTGGGAGTAACAAGAGTAGAGATTGGAGTGCAGTCGCTACGAAACGAAGTTTTTAGATTTACTAACCGAGGGCATAGCATAGATGATGTAATAGAATCATTCAAAACTGCAAGGAATGCAGGATTAAAAATAGTTGCACATATGATGCCTGGCCTACCCGGTTCATCTCCTAAAAAAGACCTAGAAGACCTACACCAGCTTCTGTACGATCCTCGTTACAAACCTGACATGCTAAAAATATACCCCACTTTGGTATTAAGAAATACTGGATTACATAAGCTACACTGTAATGGGCAGTTTACTCCATATACTGACGAAGAGATGGTAAAAATACTTGTTGAACTGAAGAAAAGAATACCTCCATGGATTAGGATAATGAGGATCCAGAGGGAGATAGAAGCAAAGGATATAGTAGCTGGTCCTAAAGAAGGTAACCTAAGACAAATAGCCTTAGGAAGATTGTCCACAGAAGGTTATACATGCAAATGCATCAGATGCAGAGAAATAGGCTTAAGGCGCAAAGGCAGCTTTGATGAGCATTCCGCAAAGTTAACCAGACTGGATTATACGGCAGCAGGTGGTCAAGAAATTTTCTTGTCTTATGAAACAGACGATGGTTCGGCTTTATTGGGTTTTCTCAGATTAAGAAAGGTTGTTGGATCCTTTGACTCGGAACTCTATTCATATGTATGTGATGATAACCACACTCAAGTTGTAGCCGTTGTAAGAGAGCTCCACGTCTACGGGCAGATGCTCAATGTTGGAAGGAAAGCAAACAATCATTCATGGCAACATAGAGGCCTAGGTAGATTGCTAATGGCCGAAGCAGAGCAAATAGCTAAATTCGAATTTGGTGTGGACGCTTTATCAGTGATTAGTGCGGTAGGAACAAGGAGATACTATGAAAAGCTAGGTTATAATCAGCATGGACATTATGTTACTAAATTACTGAAGTGAAATTTTTGGATCCAGAAGTATTCATAGGAAAAGGAACATGGCTTGACAAAGTTGCACACGAGTTGATCGAGAGGGAGAAGATGCTGAAAAGAAGCCTTGTCACAGTCAAAGTTGAGAGTGGCCTCGGGGCATCAGGAATACCTCACTTGGGAAGTTTAGGGGATGCTGTTAGGGCGTACGGCATCGCGATCGCGTTAAAAAATATGGGTTATGACTCCCAACTCCTAGCATATTCAGATGATATGGATGGGCTTCGTAAAGTCCCTTCTGGTTTATCGAAGGACTTGGCCTCATACATAGCGAAACCGGTATCAATCATCCCTGATCCATTCGGATCTTGCCATGCTTCATATGGGGCCCATATGACCGGACTCCTGCTTGACGCTTTAGATAGGCTGGGAATAAAATATACTCATGTTAGCGGCCAGACGACTTACAAAAGTGGGCTTATTGTAGATCAGATCGACACGATTCTCAAGAATCATGATAGAATTGGAAAAAAGATAGCCAAAATTGTTGGACAGGAAAAGTATGCGCGATCCCTTCCGTACTTTCCCATCTGTGATAATTGTGGAAGAGTATACGTTGCATCATCGACAGAGTATTTTTCTGATAAACGTATGATAGATTACCACTGTGTGGGGACTAGAATAGGAGATGTTCACGTGGAAGGTTGTGGTTACCATGGCGAAACATTCCTCGAAGAGGGAAATGGCAAATTGCCTTGGAAGATGGAATTTGCCGCTCGTTGGCAGGCGTTTGACATCAGATTTGAGGCGTATGGAAAGGATATTTTGGATTCAGTTAGAATAAATGATTGGGTGTCTGATGAGATTTTGCAATTTCCGCACCCCATGCATATTAAATATGAAATGTTCCTGGATAAAGGGGGAAAGAAAATTAGCAAGTCGTCGGGAAACGTTTTGACTCCTCAGACATGGTTAAAATACGGAACTCCAGAATCTCTCCTCTTGTTATTATACAAACGCATCTCGGGCACTCGACATATAGGTGTAGATGATGTTCCAAATCTGATGGACGAATACGATTTCTATGAGGATGTTTTCTTTGGTGTCGTTAGAGAGGATAATACTGCCAAGAGGACAAAACTAAGAGGGATTTATGAATACATTCACCAACTGAAGCCTCCCACAAGCCCTTCCGTGCACGTACCGTACAGAATATTAGCACAACAGGCTCTTTTGTTCAGAGAAGATGAAAACCAAGTAGACAAAGTGTATGATCGATTGGTAAAGTATGGGTTAGTAAAGGAAATGACCAATTCGCTGATTATGAAGATTCAAATGGCATCGAACTGGTCAAATGACTACCTAACATCAAGGCTTGCGAGTATAAACCTCGATGTTTCCATGACAGAACAAGAAGCATTGCTTGAACTGATTCAATATCTAAAAAATATAGATACTACAACTGATAAGGATGAACTTGCTATGACTATCCAATCTGAGATATTCTCGATCGCGCAGAGAAGAGGACTGCTGCCAAAGGGATATTTCAAAATGCTCTATAAAATATTGATTAATGCGGAGAAAGGACCACGATTAGGAAATTACATAGTAGACATGGGTATCAAATGGGCCTACGAACAGCTCGATATCTTTTGCGCAAGGACGCATTAAGACGCCCCTTATAGCCTCCGACAGAAGCCTTTGAAGCTGATGTAGCAGGGTACACAGGAATTCGACAAGGCAGAAGTATCTATACATCCACTGGCAACTGCAAGTAGAATAAATTATGATATTCTGACTATCCAAGCCATTCACCATGTATTACTATCTCGTGAAACCTATAAGATTAAGTTGTGCCGCTTTCATACCTGGAGAACAGATCAGTCAGGTGCCATGATATTATCTTAGAGATGAGAATTGAATGAATGGATTGATATAGATTATAGTATCTGTTCCTAAGTTACTAGGGGATAGTAGGAACATCTGAAACTGCATTATCACAGGCTTCCAGATAATGAAACCTGTGTATTGTACTATTATTGAGACCAGTCAGATATTCACCCAATCTGACCGTTCTGTAGTGAGGCTCACAATTTTAATACCTATTCATGCATCGGAAAATATTTTAGTTGTTATATGCTCTCGTGCAGTGAGGTAAAGGTTTCAAAGGCACTGTCTGAATGCGTATAGAAGAATTTCTCTTGAAATCTCGTCAAGTAGATAGAATTGTAGGGATGAAGGTATCAGTAATTTTTGAATCAGCTTAAACATTCACCTCTTGGAATTCCAAAGAATGTCCAATTCATTTCAAACAAAAAAACATTTTGAACAACACAGGAGCAAATTGATTATTTGTGTAAGGGCTATTATAGGATCCCTGACTCCCGTAGTTTTTGAGGAAGGTATGTTTCAGCTAAATATCTGAAACCATGCTTAAAGAATGCATCAAGTTCACATTTTTCCTTATTCTTCAGAAACAGACTTAATTCTTTTTGCCATTTCTTGTCCTTCAGCCATTGCTTCTTTTTCATGTCGACGGCCCTGTTCAGATCCTCTTCAGATGCCGCAAGTCGAGCGACTTCAGGAATATTATAGTCGTATATATCAGAAAACATCATGCCCAGTACTTTGGCATCTGGAGTGACAAGTCTATCGCTATCGTAGCTTAAAGATTCACTGCCAATTTTGTACCGCAATGCTATCCCCAATCCCCAAGGGTCTGCATCTGCAAATACCACTACTGGTTTTTTCCACACTTCATTCAAGGTCTTCACCATCATCCTGGTAGCCCTATCAGGCTCCCCAGACCCAGTCATCAAAATGGCATTGTATTTTTGAATGAATCCAGATTTTCTAATATTATTCAGAACAGTGTCTTTCTCCACAACCATAACAAAGTCAGCCTTAACATCGACTATCTCGACGTCCATAATATTTGTAGGAATCAACTGTGATGTTGCGCGACTTCCTAGATTGCAATCGATTATATCACCTCCGACGCGGAGAAGGATGGGGCCAGAAATCATTCCCTTCGGCTTCGAGGTAACAGAAAACTCTTCCCGTGGAACTCCAGTCAATAATTCAACGGCTTTGATAGCATCGTCTGATGCATCTTGGCTTGTCCAGAATTTTTGCTTATTCCCTTCATCTCCTACAGTGCTAAGGGTAGCGTAGTACATCCCTCTAATAGTACTTTCCATTTCTTCATCCAACAATTTCCTAACAGCATTAGACATCACAATGTATTGTGAAAAGGTTGGGATTTTTTTGGTGGTATCAGGACTAATGTGGACCGTCTTCGTTCCTATCGTAAGCATTCTTTTCTCTTCAGACCAAACCGTGTTATCATAACCAATCTTTGTTATGTCTAGGGAAGGCATTTTTTTTTCAGAAAGAACATCCTTGCAAATGTCCTTCATGATTAGCTTTATCTTTCCTATCGTCTCTTTATGGCGTTTGTCAATAGCTGCCATGATTAATCCAATTCCTCCGATGCCATGAAATTCTCGATTTTCTCCTGCGTACTGCGTACATGTTTCAATTTTAACGATTTACTTGACTTGGCAACAAGAGATGTTTCTTTGGTCCTCGAATCTTTATGTGGTCCTTGAACATGATGATTCTGTTTGGGCGCCTTGGGACTCTCAACTTTGGTGTTAGGTGTCCGCGGGTGAGTAGCTTCCCTTTTGACATGTTTATCAACCAAGGTCAAAAAACTATTGGTCAGATCCTCCGCGCTAATGTCAATGGATTCTGAAATTGCATTAACTATCAAAGGTATATAATACTTATACAATTTGAGCCTGTTCTCTGCATCCTTTAAATGCATTTCGCGCCGTATCTGCTTACTTACCTTCCTGTAAAGGTCGCTCAGACAGGCTTTCATGTATTTTTTCAGTTCACCTTCTGATGCGATACTTTCCTTTCCTGCAGTCTTGTATGGAATCTTTGTAGAGCATATATGAAAAAATATGTGAATAGGCAAGAGATCTATCGCACGATCTGACCGAGAATCGAGACCGCTGAATTGTTCTTTAACCTGCTTTTTGGATACACCCATCTTGTTAAGTTCTACCTCTGAAATTACTTCTCTGGCGACGTCAGATCCTTCATCATAAAGTAGTGGTATCTTGTTCGCAAATCGATAGAGTTTAAAATAGGAAAGATTACCCCCATAAGCAAGCCCGCATTCTACTATCGTTGGCCTGTTATTAATTATACATGCACGGGACGAATACCCCGTTAGTGTTGGTTTCATCTCTTTTGTTGATATTCTTGGTTGTGAGTGGTCGTCTGAAATTATGCTATCTTTCCTAGTAAAGATAGCTCTCTCAGTATTCATTCCAACTGTAAAGATTCGTTCTCCAATTGGGCTCAGATGGTCTACATTAGGGGATTGAAATTTAGTCTGCCTGCAAATATTTACAATCTTGATAAGCTCATGTTCACTATATTTATCAGCCTGTTTTACTTCAATGCCGGCATTTCTAATGATTTCTCTGGCCTTATCAGAGGATAACTTTTGAAAAGAATTGCATAGTATCCCTTGTATCGTCGTCTTTTGAAGAGCATAATTTCCGATTGCCTTCTTGAGTGTCTTTAAATCCATGTCTGCGGGATGTGGAAGAACCTCCTTGGCAGGTTCAGGCATGATAGTGGTCCGCCTATCAAATGTGATCTTTCCATCATCCGTGAAAAAGGATATTACAGCATAGGGATTTACAATGCTAGTCTGACTAATATAATCATATATCTTATTCTTGGTTATGGGGGAAAGTCGTCCTCTTAAAACTGCCTCTATTCGAAAACCGGAGTTTCCTCTGAGAATAGATTCCTTAGGTTTAACATCACGTCTTGTCAGTACTATTGGTTTATTGGTGCCGATGTCTGTGCGTAACTCAAAATAATATTCACTGGCCTCTTCAGTTGATTTTGACCATACTCGAAGAGGATGATCCGTATCTTTTGTAGAAAACGCTGCTATCATTTTTAACCCGACACCGAACAACCCTCGCTGTTGTTGTTCAACATATTTCCCTGAGGTAAGGAATGAACAGACAGCAATTGATACCTTATCCGAACGGATCCCAATCCCATTATCCTCACATGAAATCGACCACAGATCATTTAGAGGGTCTATCAGTTTGAGCGATACTGCAATTTTTGGCAAGATCCGATCGGTCTCGCATGAATCGAGTGAATTCTCGATAAGTTCTCGTATTGCCATATACAAAATTCGCTCTCCTGTAAATCCTGCTAAAGCAGAATTATCCACGAAGAATTCGGACTCAGCTTTTCTACTAAAGTTGATTTTAGTTTTGCTTTTGGTTTGAACTACCGATGATGATCCCTCCTGTGCGATCCTGGACGAAGCGATTTCAATAACGTTCTTAGATTTCAAACAGTCTCAGTAATCAACGAACTAGATTTAACCTTTACCGAGAGCGATTTATCCCACAACAGATGTAATACATTAATATCGTTTATCACTGGAATTTCGATCAGAGTGTTGTTCATGACGTTATTCTTTAACGGTAGGGAAACCTGTGAATGCAAGAATAACACATAGTATAATTCGGAAACGGTCAATGAACGACGATTGGGGCATGATAAGTAAAATTTAATATCGCCTTGTATCACATTTATGCTTCGAATCTGGATGTCCGAATTGTCTAAATGATGGAAGGAACTTATTTTTAACTCTCAAATTAATGATACTAGATCAAGCCTAATATACCTATAAGGGTAACAGAAGAGGATGCACTGAACTAAGAAATCTTATATTACTGAAAGGAGAATCCATAGGTGTATTTCAAAGGATACCAAGCAGATATTGGTATATCCGATTTAGAGTTAAGTTCCTGGTCTCCAAAATACCAATAGTGAGCCCAATGTATCTGTAGAGATTCTGCCGATAAAGATGCCCGACATTTACGACAGGAGATGACGACATCTTCAGACTAAGTAATCCCTATATGAGACCCAGGCAGATGGAACGACTCCAACTAATGGGAATGAATATGTTTTCGCATAGGGTAATATTAGGGAATATGCCCCTTCACTCATAAAATCCGCTATCACTAAATTTCGACTAGAGGTAGAGTTCGATGAGATGCTGCTGAAAGTAGGCTTCTATAGATCAAATTAAGGAGATGAGAGTGTATGCGTATGATTTCATTGTTCATTGGATCATTGCTAAATGAGATCAAAGAATTGATAAAAATTAGAATATTTCACTTATCGTAACCATTACGAGAGGTAGAAAGATTAACTGAGTATACTAAGAGATGAGAGCCCTAGATGGGATTTGAACCCATGGCCTAGGGTTTACGAAACCCTCGCTCTGCCAGCTGAGCTACTAGGGCTCTAAATTTATGACAAGGACATTTTTATTTAATCCTTCACCTCTATAAACTGTGACGAACTGATACCTGGAACACGAATAAATAGTTGATAGATAAAGCTCTATCATGAAAGTATCCATTTCAGGAATCAGAGGCCAATATGGAAGGGATCTGCTATCTTCCGATGTTAGTAGATTCACGAGATCTTTTGCAGCGACATTAATAAAGAGCAAAAATTCCTGTATTGTCTCGAGGGATACACGACCATCAGGTCAAATCTTAGCATTTGTAACGTTAGCCGCGTTGTTGGAACAAGGAGTCGAAGTATTTTATCTTGATATTGCCCCTACTCCTATCGCATTCAGGGAAGCAAGGAGAAATAAAGGTGGAATAATGATAACAGCTTCACATAATCCTATAGAATGGAATGGACTGAAATTCATCTTGAATGGGAAAGGAATATCTGAGCAGGACCTAGAAGGTATACTTGATGTTAAAGATTATCTGCCATGCAAACCGGGATCAGTATTTCAAATTACTTCTTCATATGTGGATGACGCTTTGAACTTTATATCTAACAGAGATCATTCCCATAAAAAAAGGGTAGGACTAGATCCAGGTGGTGGCGCCGCTTCTGGATACATAAACACTTTATTTCATGAATTAGGCCATGGATATTTAGGTATTAATGATACGTACGGGATATCCTCAAGAGGAACCGATCCAACAGTTGAAGACTTAAATGAGCTAGGGTCGTTGGTAACGAAGAACGGATTGGCGCTCGGATTTGCTTTTGACTTGGATGGAGACAGAGTAGTTGTAGTAGATAGATACGGTAGAAAAATGGAGCCAGACGCGACACTGTTACTGTGTGTTGGTGCAGCAATCGAACAAGGTGCCCGGAAATTTGTAGTGAGTTTGGACACTAGTCTCGCTCTAGAGAAGCTTATTGAATATTCTGGGGGCGAGATCGTGTACTCTAAAGTAGGAGAGGCAAACGTTGTTAGTAAAATGATAGAGACAGGGGCTGATGCAGGAGGCGAAGGTAGCAGCGCCGGCTACATATCTCCCAACTTTAATATGTGTAGAGACGGATTGTTAGCAAGCGCCTTGATCTCGAGCTTAGAGGAAGAAAAACAAGAAGAATATCTTCGCTTCATACGAACTTACAAGCAGGAAAGATCTAAGGTTTATGTCACCAATTCAGCGAAATTCAAGATTGTCGACGAACTAGTTGAGCCTCTGCGAAAGATCGCTACTGAAACCATCCTCGACGATGGCGTAAAGGCACTGCTAGATGAGAATTCATGGATTCTAGTTAGACCATCAAATACGGAGGATATTCTAAGGATTTCAGTGGAGTCGACCAGAAACAAAACCCATGATTTGTTTGAGTTCGTAAAGGCAAGGGTACTCGCCATCAA
>JAATVS010000040.1 GCA_014523695.1 Nitrososphaerales archaeon TH5895 | reverse complement strand
TGAGAGAATCAAGGGAACAGCAGATTATTAATATTCTATCCGCCCAGCTTCGTCTTCACGAGCAGCCCTTCCCCCTGGACGACGTGGCGCTCATCGATTTGGGTAAGTCGAACCGACCTCGCCTACTCGCCCTAAAGTGCGATATGCTTGTTGGAAGTACTGACATTCCTCCATCTATGACCTCATGGCAAGTCGCAAGAAAAAGTATAGTATCGTGTGTAAGCGATTTTGCAGCAAAAGGTTTGGTACCCTCAGCGTATATGCTTTCGTTAGGACTTCCCAGATCAATCTCGTTACACACTATCAAAGAGTTGACTCATGGATTCAGAAGGGCCTCCAAAGAGTTTAGAATTAATTTCATAGGTGGCGATACTAACCATAGCAACGAATTTACCATAGACTGTTCGATGTTTGGGCATTCTAATCTTCCAATTTCTGCAATACCAGCTCAGAGCGGAGCAAAACCCGGAGACATAATTGTTACTTCAGGAGTCTTTGGACAAACTGCCGCTGGTCTTATGATAGTATTGAACAATGCAAGGGTGAAAAGGCAGATCAAAGCGAAATTTACCTCCTCCGTGATGGTTCCCAAACCTAGACTAAAATTTGGGATACATCTTAGGAAATATCTTTCGTCATCTATTGATTCTAGTGATGGGCTTGCCAGTTCCTTGTATCGACTAGCGATCAGGAGCAATGTAGATTTTCAGGTTGAAAGGATTCCCATAGCTCCTGGGATAGCTGAGTTCGCCACTGATAATGGGATCGGCAGTGAGGAATTGGTAATGTATGGAGGTGAGGAATTTGAAATTGTGGGTACAATTCCATTAGGACGGCTGAGGAGGGCACGGCAGATAGCAGCATCCGAAAGGCTGAAATTAATCGAAATTGGGAAGGTATCGAAGGGATCTGGAAAGGTCTTCTTAAATAGGAATGGTGATATTCCGCAGGAACTGGAGAACAGAGGCTATTCGGATTTGTGAGATCACTTCAATCAAGATATAGCCAACTTAGCTGATGTATCTACGTAACTAAGGTAGAAAGGTCGGCCCATCACCTGAACATGGTGCCGAATTTGGAAGTTGATTCGTCCTTAGCGAATTTTATTATTGTTTAATGATAAGAGCGAAGAAAAAGTGAAACAAGTAAATCAAAGCCAACTCAGATACAAGATCCGACACACTACATTAATATTGAACTGCTAAACGATATCTTCCGAACGATGAGCGATCAAAGTAATGAAATAGTCCAGCATAAATGGGGCGTTGCACACATTTTCAGTAGTTATAATAATACTTTAGTGCATATTACGGATCTTAGTGGGGCTGAAACGATCTCGTTCAGTTCTGGCGGTAGACATGTTACTGCTGATCGATATGAATCATCGCCCTATGCTGCGATGAAGTCTGCGGTGGCCGCGGCCGATATGGCCAAAACAAAAGGGATTAACGCTCTGCATATTAGGGTAAGGGCCGTGGGTGGAGTGGGACCGAGGATACCGGGTCCTGGGGCGCAGGCGGCAATTAGAGCTTTAGCAAGAGCAGGTTTCCGAATCGGAAGAATAGATGACGTAACACCTGTTCCCCATGATACTACTAGAAAGCCTGGTGGTAGAAGAGGACGACGGGTGTAGTAGAGAAGCATGACCTTTTCCTTTTTATATGTGCAAAATGGAGTTGTCGAATGCTAATGGCTCATATCAATTGAGTAAGTATTGCTCGTAATTTCTGGACGAAAAACCTGTTGATTTGGTAAATTCCTAAATAACACTTTCACTGTCTCACGATATGGATCAAGGATAATCTCGGAATCCTGTGGCGACCCCCCGATGTAGAATTTGTGTTGAAAGTGTATAGGGACTGAATTGCTTCTTATAGATTCTGGGACCTGGGGATCAAAGATTATTTGGTTATCAACTAAATTGATACGCATCCCCAGAAATAGCTCGCGGACAGCGTATACGTACATTGCCATCGACCATGCTTGTAAAATACACGAGTTGAATGGTTCTGGCCTATCCCCTCTATAGGTCTCTGCGAACATCCCATTTTCAGACAATATTCGCTCCGCCATAGATTCGATATAGTATAGTGCTTGTTCCTTACGTCCGTATTTGGTCTCAACGGTGGCCGCCCAGCCGGTGACAAGAGGCCAGATTGCACCGTCATGATAGAGACTTGGGTGATATTTTGGATCAAGAGAGCTGAGCGTTCTTACCCCCCATGGTGTAGTAATGTCACTTTTTTCAATCCTTCTAAGCACAGATTCAGCATGACTCCTTACGTCCGTAACTCCAGTCAATAACATGACAAGTGCGTTCGGTCTTATACTAGCATCTTTAGTACCGTTTCTTCGTATGGTATCAAAATAAAACCCCTCTTTGTTGTCCCAATATTCTGACTCTATCTTTTGCTTTAAGTTGAATGCACCCTTTTCCCACTTTTTGAGATGGAATTTGTCATCCATGATTTTTGCCAGATCAATGCCTATGTGCAAACTTTCGTAGAAGAGAGCCTGCACATCATTGGCACTTTTCCTTCTATCGATGTGATCCATCCAAGTAGAATCCTGAATAGGTAGTTTTTCTGCCACACCGGTGAAACCATGTTCAATCAAGCCATCACCGTCAACATCTTTGCTGAACCCGCAGTTAATCAGATCAACTATATTTTTCCACCTTTTCTTAAGGTAACTAATGTTTCCAGTTGAATAAACATATTCTCGGATACTCCAAGGAAAAAGAAAAGTAGAGTCAGCCGATCCATACGTCGTATTATGGAGAAATGCTTTTCCGCTAATAATCATAGGTAGCTCACCTTTAATTGTAGTTTTTGTTGTTCTCCTAGCCTGATGTTTTAAAAAATTCTCCAAAACAGACAATACAAATTCATAATCGCCTAGTGAGAGATAGCCCTTTAATGACCAACCTGTATCCCTAGCCCAATAGTTTGGAAATCTAGGCAACCCCGCACAGATTCCCGGACCAAGCTCGTCGTATTCTGCTTTGAGATACTCCATACCTGTTTTTGCTTTCTCAAAAGCTTTAACAATTTTTACAATCGTCGGGTTTTGCTTAGAATTTGGTTGTATATCTAGAGTATTTGATGAAACAGAGTCGAAATGATGCTGGGTGTCTAGCAAAAGTAACTTATAGTTATCTCTAATAGTCAGAAATTCATCAAGGCATTCTCTAGAATTGTTAAAACTTCCGGAGGCGACTAAAGCGATTTCACTCGTTCCTCCGGCAGGAATTTCGATATCATATGATAGTTCTAAATCGTTATCGAAGGTATCTACCAAAATTCTAGTTGGTTTCAATTCTTTAGGAGCAATGCCAATTATTCCAAAGTAATGGGCGATTCCTTTCCTTGCCGCAGTCTGAACTTGCAGACAATTTTCGCTCTCAATGAATCTAGAAGAATTGCTCTGGGAGATGGCTGCTAGCCCATAGCTGGTAATATTCCCATCTATAATAAAATGAATGCGTACCTTACGCTTTGCCTTAAGAGATCTCTTTCTAGGACTCAATCTTGGAAGATCTATACTTCTGTCAATCAATTCAAGAATTGTCACAAATCCTTTTCGTTCAGTTGGGACAAACAATTTTCTTTTCACTTGAAGCCCGGCCAACTCGTGTCTAGTTGACAGTATGCCTTTTTCATGTCTTGAGGAGGCGACAAAGTTAGGAAGCCTCTTTCTTACTTGATCTTCAATCGAGAGTTCTACAATAATTCTACCAAATGCTCGTACGGGGGGCACGTACAAGCCTCCATTGTCATACCTGACTCCCATCCATGTCCAATTTGCAGAAACGGACCCATTGGAAGAACAAACAATATATGCCTTCTTTCCAGAAAGAATAAGAGGGGATGTGAAATTTTTGAAGATGGTATCTTCATTATTGGTATCGTATATGAGATCTTCCAATATGTTTGATGGAATAAGTATTTTGTCTCTTTGTTCACCAACATGGTCAATGAGTGTAAAGGGGATAATTATTTGCTCGAAACCTTCTAGTTTACTTAAGATGACGATCTTATGTTTTTTCCCTTGCGATAAACCTTCTTTACTCATAACAAGAAATCTGGCACTCTGGAAGGGTCTAAATGGAAGTGGTCGATTTTCTGAAATTGACGCTGCATTCACCATGTCTTCTGTAGTTGCTACGAAAATAGATTTCTTTGGATAAGGCACCTCATCGACGTATATGTCAAGGGATACAACATTTCCTCCCAAAGGGACTGGAGGATTTAGTAAGGAAAAGATAAACCCATCGAATTTGTCTTCGCCCGTGACTATAGCCACATTCTTTAAACTTCCTTCAATATAAGAGAGCAAAGTATGTGTTTTGTCCAATGTTCTAGCCATGCTCGATTATCCCAGAATAGAACTAGTTCGAAGTGTTAGAGCATATAAAAGTATTCAAAGACAAAATCAGTTACAGATACTCCTGTGCATTGTTCATTGGATCTTGATAGCCAGGCCTTAGTCTTCAGACATGTGGAATGGAAATAGGTGAAATTCTTTTTTTCCTATTACAAAAGAGAGAAATTTGGGTTAATTAAATGATTCTACGGGAATGATACTTTGGTTGTCATCAATACACTGCATATTGATAAAAGATCATCTACTAGGATAATGGGCGTACTCAATGTAAGCCCTGAATCCTTTTACAAAGGATCAGTACAAACGTCCAGATATGATATTGAAAAGACTGTGAAGGGGATGGAGGCCAACGGTGCAAGCCTTATTGATATAGGTGGAATGTCCACAACTCCATACCTAAGGACGTACATTTCAGCTATGGAGGAAACAAAGCGAGTATCGGAAGCAGTCACTTTAGTTAAAAGATGTTGCACTTTGCCTATATCTGTTGATACACCAAGAGCAGAAGTTGCTAGAGAGGCAATAAAAAGAGGTGCTTCACTCGTTAACGACGTGACAGGGTTAAAGTATGATAAGAATATGGCGGGTATTATCTCCGGTTATGGAATTCCGGTTATAATTGGAGCATATAGCAAAGTTTGCATTTCTGGAACTCTGTCTTCCACTCTTAGGGCTTTACGTGAAAGTCTGGAATTAGCCAAAAAAGCAGGAATTGCTGATAGCAAAATCATAGTGGATCCATCTATTGGCTTCTTTAGAAGGGAAGTTGCAAATGACTTCAGTACTAGGGTGACAAATTTGTCTTGGTACATTCGAGACCAAGAGATAATAAAAAATATAGATAAACTTCAATGTCTCGCTAAGCCTATCTCAATTGGTGTTTCTAGTAAATCCTTTTTAGGAGAACTTTTCAAATTGAAGCTTAATGATAGGTTAATTCCTGCTCTCGTCTCGGAGCTAAAATGCTCACTCGGTGGTGCGAACATATTGAGGACTCACCATGTCAGAGAAACTTCACTTGCACTTAAAGCATGCAAGATGTTTGGAATCAGCAAGCAAAATTTTCGCTAACAATAGGTAATGCCAAGATTCAAGGTTGTTTGTCAAAGGTCAAGACCATGAACTCTCGCCGTTTGTTATAAATTTGCGAAACATCACATTGATCAGTAATTTAGGGTGACAAATTTGTAGCACTTTAAGCCGATTTTTCATCATTGCCCTAAAATAGGATCTCTAGAGTTAGGAACGTTTTCCAATATAATCGTAATTTCACGACATTTCGAACAGCAGCCGACTCAACTCATCATCACTAATCAATTAATTGGTCAATACACAGGGTTACTATCCCTCGGTCAAGGCATTACGGACGAACACCTTTCACTCATAATAGTAGGAATAGATAACAGTGTGCCAGTCCCATATCAACTTGGAATGGGAAGAATATGCAACTTAATAGTTAGATCAAGGAAGGAATTCCAATCGGTTAAAAGGCTTGTCCAAGTAAGTGGGGAACCTGCATTATACTAACACTAATGAATAAACTAGATTCGGACTCAAGAAGACTATAACTTCATTACATGATCTACACTGACACATTCTTTAAATTGTTATCCCCTTTGGCATATTTTAGGAATGCAGTAGACATGTCGACACCAGTGAAGTTGGCTTGTGACAGATTCGATTCCACAAGTATCGTTTTTGCAATAATGCAATAAGAGAGATCACAATGATTCAAATTTGACCACATCAAATTTGTCCCTGTTAAATCTGCTCGAGACAAGTTACACCTACTTAAGTCAGAATACATCACCAAGGCGGAATTTAGATTTGAATTCTCGAAGTTGGCCATTGATAAATCTGATTGTACAAGGTTAGCTCGACTTAAGTTGGTCTTACAGAAATTACTGCCAACGCATGATGCTCCATTCAAAAAAATACCCGATAGATCAAGACCGGATAAATCGATTCCATCTAGGTTGAGTTTTAGTGTCAAATTTTTCAATCGCCATTCGTTGAATTCACTAATTCCTTTAGTCCTCAGGAGAGTCGTAACAATACCTTGAATGTCAGAGGACATATGCAAAAGATAGTGTCTCCACTAAGAGTCCCAGACTAGTTTTACAGTTGCTATCAAAGAATGGGATTTCACATTGGAGTAAGAGAGCAAGGTGTAGACACAATGAGTTGTGCATTTCGTTAATTGATTCCTGGGATCTCCAATAACTTAGATGGAGGGAGGTTGATGAGATTCTCTTGCCTATCGTCCTCAGATATTTTTTCGAATTCTAAGGTGATTTCAACTGGGCCTTTGAATCGAACACTAATATCGTTAGCCAACTTTGCTATTTCATGAGGATCCGCGAATTCCTTCGAACCATTCAGGAACACTCTGGCCTGGCGCCGCAAGATTTCTCCTCCGAAGCTGCTTTTCAACATTCCAGTCAATTCATCTACTTTGTTCTGTGCAATGTCATTGTAATAAATAGCCAAACCATGAACTGGCTCCTTGTCATAAGGTGTCCCATATCTAAACCAGTAGACTCCGAAATGCTCGTACTCTCCTTGTAAGCATTTAATTTCCCAATGGTTTACCCTTTCTGAAGGATACGTCGCCAAAGATAAGTCTTCTACTGTAAGTCGCCAATACCTAATCCTCACGTTGAAATTTGCTACTAGTTCGTTATAATAATGTGATGCCGTTGACCAGGCCGCATGGTAGAGTCAAATAACATATAGCTACCGCACGTTTCTTCTTTCTTTGGATAACTAATAGAAAAAAATTGAGATTCCTTTGATTGAATGTATCAATGGCTTCAAGTACGTCTTGGGAACTAATAAGATCTATTAGGGATTAACACCTCTGAAATCGCAGCCCAAGTCGTCGATATTTGAGGGGAATGGGAGACAGAGATCAGAAGCCGGGTTTTTTAGAGTTATTTTATGCATTAGAGCCTGTTCTGACATCATGCCAGCCATTCATTGAAGTTCATAGCTCAATAGAAATAAGTGATCGGACCTAACAATTCATCTTTCAAATAATTGGAATTTTTGAATATTAATTCAAAATCGGAAAAGGACTGTCAAGAAGACTAGTACTATTTCAGGCTATTTAACTTCATTCAATTTAATTTCTCTATGACAATATATATGGATAACCCTGATTAATCCTTTAAAGTAGTTGAACGACAACCAAAAGAGTGAATTTGATGCGCATTTACGTGTTGGGTTACTCCATAAAATGGAGAAGCATTTCGATAAGAACGATGTGGAATACTTCAAACAGTTACTTAATCATGAAGACAATGTGATCAGAACAAGGGCAATCTGCATACTAGCAGAGATAGGTGACGGGAGAGTCGTAGATGCCATAAGTGACACATTGGAGAATGACAGAGACTCTTTGGTCAGACACGAAGCAGCATTCGCACTAGGACAGCTTGGATTCACTGACGCATTGAACGCGTTATCCCATGCAATCAACTCTGATCCTAGCTTGTTCGTGAGGCACGAAGCCGCCATTGCAATGGGTGTGATCGGCTCGGAGCAAGGAAGAGACCCGCTCGAGCACGCACTATCAGATGAAAGCCAGGAGGTTCGTGAATCAGCGAAAATAGCTCTTGCCAATCTAGACTATATCTCCAGTATGAAAAGAAAAGGAAAATTCTCTAGGCTGACAGGTGGATGAGCTACTTGATTTTTTATCTTGATGAAAGAGATCCAAGTAAGACTAGGTTAGAATATTTTTCATATCTGCATTATTCTGAGCGTTTTTTATTTCTAAAGCAATCCTTCTGCCCATGCTCATAGGATCATCATAGATGAGGCTAGAATAGGGCGACCCCATTATGTACAGATTCGTACCTGCAACAATCCGCGCTGAGAATTCAAAAGTAACGAAATTCCCTAGCGCATCGCAGACTCCTTCAAGGCAGAATGGACCAATCATCCCTGGAGGTACTAACTGCTTGGCTGCTCGCACAAAATCCTCACCCATTGAAAACACTTTTCCCAGTAGAGACTCTCTTAGAACGAGAGGGAAATTTCCGATTACATTATACGACGATGTCTGGATTCCTATCCCCAATTGGTGGCTCGCCGGGATCCTTCCCAGTCCATCTATATCAGTTTCGTATCTCCTGTCCACACCAAGGAACTCTATCTCATTGTTAATTGCAGAATAAAAATAATGAAGATAGACCGGAACTCCCCTTACATATTCCTGGATGTATAGATCATCCTCACTCTTGATTACATTCTGCTTAAGTAAATCGAGCGCCCCTTTTTCAAAAGTTTCCCTATTCCAAGCTAAGAAATATCCTCTTCCTCCAGCGGCTCCATGCAACTTCACAATACACAACCGATCGATGTCATGCTTCGATTTTACGGGTTGAGGGGTAGTCAATCCAGCACTTGACATCAATTCTTGTTTTAAATTTCTGTCTGCTTCCCACCTCAATATCCATTTGTTACCAAAAATAGGTACAGAAAGCTGTTCAATGTAATCAATATCTGAATATGCTACGAGTGATCCGTGAGGGATCAATATGCAACCATTTTCCTTAAGATAATCCTGGCATTCGCTGGATATTGTCTCCGAATTTTGTTCAATTTCGAAAATTTCATCCACAAACTTGAATCGTCTATACAGGGATTTTCTTTCCTTTTTACAGATTAGAACTGTTTTGAATCCTTCATCTTTTGCTCCCTTCATCAATTGCAATGCACAATGAGAACCGATAGTTGCAATCCTCAAATCTCGACTTAGCAATAATACCCAACTAATAGGGGAGAGGGTGATTAAAACACTTCGAGAAGAACTACTACTAAATCAGAACTGACTCTATCGCAATGGTCTTTACTTTCTTCTTATGGAGCGACGCCGAATATTCCCTGGTTATAATTCATTCTCGAAAGCAGCAGGTGATAGATCGTAGATCGGGTTACTGTCTACCGCCAAACGTAATAAATTCAGCAATCAACTTGATGACAAAAGCGATTCCGCCTACTACGCCTAAGCCAAGCAACACCAAACGCATATGGGTTACATAGTCATCTTTACTCGTCTTCTTCGCCAACCTTAAAGTCTGTATAATCTCTGTAAACTTTCGTTGCACCACGGCCATTTATTTTCAATAATACACATTGGACTCGGCTATTTGAAGATAGCGCAGAAGAAAGCTAAACCTACCAATGCTAACTATTACCTTACTATTTGTTGTTGCAATCCGTACGCGGGGTCTTTATCAGTCCTCTGCATCTCTACAAAGGTTTCAGTATTCTGAATTCCCTCAATTTTCCCAATCAGCTCTATTACGACATTATGCAATTCCTCTAGGGTCCTGGCATTTACACTGACGACCATGTCAAACCTTCCTGTAACCTCCGAAATTGAACGTATTTCAGGAATTTTTAGAAGCTCTGCGTGAATTCTCTCCTTTTGCTTTGGGTCTCTGTTTATCCCGACTATGGCTCTAACACTAATACCAAGCATACCTTCATTTATAATAACTGTAAATTTCTGAATAAGATCACGTTTGGACAACCGCTTGATCCTACTATACAAAACAGACGCATTTACATTCAATTTTTTACTAAGTCGAGGAACCGAAATGCTAGCGTCACGTGTGAGCTCGGTCAAGATCTTCATATCTAAGTCGTCGAATCTTTGCACGTTTTACAATCATACTGCAGGCGATCTGATTAATAAATGTAGTTTTTTCGAATATTTCATACTAAAGATTGGGAGATAACGGAAACCTGAGCAAGTAAGTTAACAGGTTAGATTTCAGATCTTAGAGCAAGATTTTCACGAACAAAAACTATAATTTCACCGGTGTTTTTGTATAAATAT
>JAATVS010000039.1 GCA_014523695.1 Nitrososphaerales archaeon TH5895 | reverse complement strand
TGTTTGGACGTGGGCGCATAAAACGTGGAGATTATGTATTTTCTGCACAGAACGACAATGACTCTCACAATCTAGTCATAGGTAGAGTCCATGAAATTAACGGGAAAAAGCTTTCGGTCCTTGGCTCATTTATCCGTCCGGTTGGTTTGATGGAGAGAGTTAAATCGGGGGTGGTGCAAGGTAGGCCTGCACAAGTGCTTCAGGATCCGGACCCAAATAACTGTATTTTTATGCTCATAGATCGGGTGGAAAGTGGGGCCTTCAGCGATGAAATTGATTTAGGCAACACAAAGACTACTTGGATAAACGAAAAAAGGTACTTCGTACTCGATGGCTGGATACGCGAGAATCTTCCAGATCTATTCTCGCATATATTCAGAGCATCGACTGATGAGGAAAGACAGTATGCTAGGACTGTCCTCCTGGAGAAAATGAATTCCCTTTATGAAAGAGATTTAAAGGAACATGTTTATGCAGTCGCGAGGAGTACGCGGATCCTCTAAAGATATTGAAAGTTTTATATTATGGTCAAGCATAGACCAAATTCTACAATGGAATATATGTATGCGGCTTTATTGTTACACAAACTGAAACTGGATATAAATGAGGATAATGTAAGGAATGTCATAAAGGCTACTGGGGTTGCTCCAGATGATGTGCGAATCAAATCTCTCGTTACCGCCTTGGGCGAGGTAAATATTGACGAAGCTCTAAAGAGCAGTCCAGTTTCCGTCCAAGGACCTGTAACATCGCCAGCCGCGACCTCGCCTCAGCCTGCTGAATCAAAAGAGGAGGAAAAGAAGGAGGAAAAGAAGGAGGAAGAAGCATTGGAAGGATTGTCGGCACTCTTTGGGTAATTGGACAAGCGGAACCGATACAATCGTGAATTTCTAATATGCGTTGGGGTACTCTGTAAATATTTATTCAGGCTACCGTATAGCCCTTTTCTTTGATGATGTAGGAAATACTCTGAGGGGATTCGTTAAAAATATTTATTCAGGCTACCGTATAGCCCTTTTCTTTGATGATGTAGGAAATACTTAAGGATTGAGTGTGAGCGCTCAATAGAATAGGTTTGATGGTGTCTTTATTTATGTAACCTGTCAAAACTGACAGATTCAATGCTTCTTGTCCTGCTTGTAGTATCAACGGCCTAACTGTTTCGGGGGTAAGGTAACCGCATAAAATGGCCAAATTCTGGCCATCGAATGCGCCCCTCGCCAGTTCCTTAGAATAGACGTCCAAATCAATTCTTAGATCATCTTCCGTAAAGAGAAGGCCATCTGCAAGTGCACAAGTTACTGATATACCTGCTTCAATAGGTTTTACGTCTAATTTGCTTAAGAGGGAAGCTAATTTCTGAGAAATTTCGTCGCCGGGCTTGGCGACAAGAGTGTCCTTTACCACCCAAATACTTCCTTGGTCAATTTTAGTTGGAACATTGGCTTCTTTGAACTCTGAAAGGACTGGCCCTGGAGTAATCCCGGTGTTTCCAGCGTGAACAATGATTTCGGTGGGTGAAATATCTCCGCCCTTTGCAGGTAGAAATATCTTGCTTTTATCGAAAATTATATTGAGACGAAAGGGATTGGTATTAGTAAACAGAAGCAAACATTGTCCTTCCAGCCTCTTGCTGAATTCGGGTAACTGAGGGATATCGTCGATCTTTTCAAACGCTCTCTGTACCACTTTGTTCTTCACGACCCTCAATTTCATATCAGTGCGAAATTTTTTTCTGAGCTGCATTAATTGATTTGCTCTAACTTTATTCAGATTAGAAATGGCTACGGCACTGTATTCCTTAGGAAATTTCATCATCTCCTGATACATAAGCCTCTTTTTCTTGGGGTAGTTCCTTCTGCTACCATCCTTAATTTCAGATCCGACCAAAGTTATTATCCCACCGATTCCCCTTTCAAAGCACCTGACTTTGCTGGTCTACTCATTGAGAATTTGAAGACAGCGCTACGGATATTCTTCTCTCCTTGAGGGAGCTTCTTTTCAAGTGCTGAAACTACTGCGACGGCATTGCTAGCCAATGAGGAATCGTCCATCCCTTCATCTCCAACTTTAGCAGAAACACTCAATTGATTTTTAATTCTCAGTCTTATCGAGCCTTGAAATCGATTGACAATCGATTCAAGAGGAGCGCCGTAGGGTAATGGAGCGGGCATCTTGCCTTTGGGACCCAGAAACTGTCCGATAGACCGTCCTACTGATGACATTAAAGAAGTATCGGATAAGAAAAAATCATGCTTTCTAACCAATTTTCTTGCCTCCCTTTTATTAGTTCCCAATCTGTCGAGCTCTTGAGGTTCCAGAACAGTTTGAATGCCTACTTTCCTGGCTCTCATTGCCAAGTCTCCAGAACCGATTAGGCAAATCACAGATTCATCATTTGATTTATGTGGTAAACTTATTACTTCGTTCAGACTAAATCCCTTTTTCACGTCAATATCCTTCAATATAAGCGTCAATTCAGCTGACTGCGTGAAGTGTCGCTTATCCAAGCGATCCCTAGCATGTTTTATCAACTCTCGCAGATGCTTATCGGTTACCAAGTTGGTCGCAAACATTTGAAGGATGCCTACTTAAAATTGTTTATAATAAATGACGGAAATTCTGGCCCGTTTAAGGATCACAAGGTCTAGCGGGCCCGGAGGGCTTCGATCCCTCGACTTCCGGCTTTCTTCACTAGGTTTAGAAGGCAGGCGCTCTATCCAAGCTGAGCTACGAGCCCAACGTAAACGAATTCTTGAGTAAATACCCGGTGGTATTCTTCCGCTTCTTAATTTTCAAGCTCCACTCCTTATAAAATTCTTAGTTTTTGTTAAAATGGGAGTTCTATAAGTACTCAATTTCAATAGCTACAAATTCGGGCTAAAACAATAGTACTATTAGATATGGCGTCAGACGAACAGGTAGGAGACGAAATGAGGCGTGGCATTGAAGAAAATGATGAGCTCGGAAAGAGTATGCTAGGAATTTGGGAGGAAGTTTTTAAACTACCAACAATAGGCCCGTTATTTTCATATTTTGGTAATATCAAGGAGCAGAACGCTCAAGTTGCCAATTTGGCGGAAACAATAATGAAATCTCAGATTACCCTTGGCCAGTACTGGAAGCAGGTTAACCAGGCATACGTTAATGCAGCTTTAAGAATTAATGAGAAGACCTCTTCTTCGTTACTAGATATCAAAACCAAAAAGGATCTAGATGATTACAGAAAAATAATGATTGATTCTTTTGAGGAAGAGTTTACTAAGTTATTTAACTCTAAGGATTTTGCGCTTACATATCGAGATTTGTTGGACAAACAGATGGACTTACTAAGTCAAATCCAAGCCTCGTCTCAAAGGACACTAGGAATCCTAAATCTTCCTACAAGGAAGGAACTGGATACGATATCAAAGGATCTGCATGACTTGCGCAAATCCGTGATGGATTTGCATGAAAGGGTGGAATCAACTGTACGCAAGATGCCTAGTTAGTTATGTCTTGCGATAAATTTAGGATCTATGATGTTATTTGCTGAAAGTCATCTGAAAGACAGGCGATTTGTTTTCGAACAGGTCAACAGTGATGAATGCATTTAAGGTGACGAGAAGGAGAGTTACTAGGCACAATAGTATTTGACAAACCTACTCAGTGCCTTTCTTCTTTCTCAGTATCGGGGTCACGATCACCTGGACCAGATCACCTTCCTCTATGTTTAAGGCGACCCTCTCTGCCTCTGGAATTGAAATCCTACCTCCACTCTGAACAGTAGTTTTGAACATTGCATTAAAATGCAAGGCATTTTGCATAGTTGAGATATAATTGTTCATTGCATCTTGTTGGACCGAGGTCAACTTTTTCATAAATTCTCGTTGAGCCTCATTTCCTTGTTCTACTGCTTTTCTTAACGCATCGAAAGAGTTACTATCGCTTTCGGTCATTGATATGAATCAGTTCGCTACATTTATTTAATATTATCACCGAACGCCTCAAGTTAGATTAGTGCAAAAAATCTAGGACTATTTTTGTAAATTCCTTAGGATTTTCAATGGGTGGAGTATGCCCACATCCCTTCATCACCTTAGTAGTACAGCTTGGGATATCCCCATAGGCAGCTGAATATTGGAACGGAATCATTTGATCGTGTTCTCCCCATATGCATAAGGTTGGAACCTTTATTTTTGATAACCGACCCGCAAGATTAGGAGAATCTCTTATCCCCAATAAGGTCGACATGAATGCATACTTTGCATTCGGAAGTCTCATTCGATTAATGAAATCGCGTATCGTGGACTCCGGAACGATTTCTGAATTACTAGTCATATGTGAAAAGGCTTTTGCAACGTTTTCATATGTTGGATAAAGCGCGGCCATTATATATTCGTCGAGAGTTTGAGTCGACGTCCGCATAGTCCCTGCCGGGGAAACGAGAACTAGTTTATTTACCTGGCTGGGGAATTTCATCGTGAATTCTGTTGCCAGAAAACCTCCGAATGACCATCCAATAAAACTAGCCTGCTTGATGCAAAGGGCTTTCATGAATTTATCTAGGAACTCTACAAAGAAATCCATCGTATATTCTACTGTCGGTTTATCACTATATCCGAAACCAATTATATCAGGAATTATTACCTCGAATCTCTCAGCTAACCCAGGAAAAACGGGTGCCCATCTCTCGGCAGATGCACCTATTCCATGCAATAGGACCAGTATTCTAGCACTATCTGGATTGAAATCATTACCCGATAGATATCGTATAGTGTATTCATCCATATGAACCAGATTCGTAGAGATGTCCTGCCTCACAATCGATTTAACATGCTCTTGATTCACTAGCCCTAATTTAATATCTTGTACTTCGGGGCTTATGCTTAATGTCAAGGCTCCATAGCTAGCAAGATAAATATTTCGAATTAAATCAATATCTAAAAAATGAACTCCGAGAGCAATTCAATCTCTATCAAGCTGACAGAGGACCATATATCCTCAGGGCAGGATATACATGGAATTATCAACCTGTCTTACGATTCCAGATATGATACCATTGTTATAAATTCACAGATAGAGGATTCTAGCGGTACTTTTGAATTTGTAGAGCTCGATGGAAAAAAGATAGGTTATCCTTACTCAAGGCTTTCTATATTTGAAAAAGACATTCGAGGTCAAAAAAAGATCGCATTCACAGCGAGGACAAATTACACCCCCCGTGATGCTTTCTCTAAGGTCAAGTTTAGGGTATCCATAATCCAAGAACATAAAGAGATAGCTAGTGATATTTCCTATATCACTCTCAGCAGATGATACTTGAATCGAAGCTTTAATTCGTTTGTTTTGTGGTCTTCCTAAACAAAGCTGGGATGCTATGATTATCAGAATCTTCCTTCAGTTACAGAAACCTTTCCGGTCATCCATGGATGTGGCTCACAGTGATAAGGATACTCACCTACTTCAGTAAAGGTAAACTCATACTGTTCATTGGCGGGAATAAGGCCGATCGTATCCATACTATTGAATTCCCCGTTGACAGGATCTACATATGCCGTATCAGAGGTCACTGTGTGAGGTACTGAATCCTCATTAGTCCAGATGAACTTGTTAGATAAACCCAGTGCCCCATCTATTTCCTTCGGAACAAAGTTTTCTGTCTGCGAAGGTTGTGCAGACCCGACTGCTATGGAGATTTCCCCAGACTCTGCCGGGTTGAGAACTTCTTCAGGTACCACTGGAGTTGCCGTTGCTTGTGGGATATAGACAAATTGATAGTAACCTACGCTAATGGCAACAGAAACCACAAAGGCCATGATGCTGATCCCTGCAACATTATTAGTCATCTACCAGTGCTTTCTATGAGGGGGAGGCATTTCACATATAAAGTTTCTTTAGTGTTGAAGTTGATGATGACTATCCTGCGCGTGCGTTCCCCGCTTTGTCCAGATCATCTATTTCGGCCGAAGAAACGATCTCTTGCGACGTTCCCGCTTCCTGTGAAGCACTACTATCGGTTTGACCTCCGCTTCTTAAAGAGGAAGATTTAGTGTTTTGAGATGAAGCTAATGAAGGCCTAGCCCTTTGCTCTTGCTGAGGAGCCAAAGGTTTTTCGACCGTCTGTTCGACAGTATAAACCGCGCGAGACGTTTGAGGAAGTGGCGACGGTGCTTTAGGCTGAATCGCAGGTTTAGGTGGCAAAGGTGGAGGAGCTTTTTCCATAGCCCGACCATGTCTGTAAATATGGAACATTCCTGCAAATACTAGCATCATTAAGCCTATAATGAACAACGAAAAGTTGTTCATTCCAGATAATACTGCATAGTATGCGGAAATGTTGAGGTATATCTGGAATATTAGCAAGCCGATGAAGATTATATATACCCATTTTGCAGGAAGGTTGATTGGACCTTTCCCTGTTGTCTTCTTTGGCTGCGCCTTTGCCTTTGACTCTGCATTTTTTGCGAGCTTTATCATCATATATGTGAATCCGAACGAAAGCGGAACCAATAATACCATTACAATGTAAAAGAAAATTGGGTCAATTACAAGTCGCTCGAGAAGAGATTTCTGAATATCCGGATCTATATAGAAACCCCAATAAGTTGTAACGATAATCTGGGCCAGACTTGTAATACCAACTGCAGTAATAATCGGTCGGTCCTTCCACGAAAATTTCTTGTATCGATCAACGAAAGGTATTATTAGCAAGGTAAAAATGAAGAGTCCAGGCCAAAGCACCCCTGTCACGAACTTGTCATACATTGTTCTCAAGAAAGCATACAAGCCGGTAAGGTACCACTCTGGAACGGTGATCCCTGGTGGGACATTCGGATCAAATTTCAGCCCAAGATCCACAGGGAAGACTCCTCCTGTTATCATTATAGCTCCAGCAAATGCCATTACCATAGGAACATCAAACACCAGGAACCTGGGAAAGTGAACGACCATGAGACCTAGCATAGCAATTGGCAGCCAAAAGACGTGGAAGGAGTAGAATCTCAAAATAAAGTCTGAGAATCCTCCTCCAAAAAACGCTTCTCTCATATCCGGTCCCAAAACAGGTATAGAATTGGTTAGCGATGCAGCAATAGAGATCGCCAGTTCAGCACGCTCACTAAATATAATGTCATATCCTGTGAATGCCTCGAGTATTGTAAGAACTCCTAAGATAATTCCTGTTACCCAAAGGATTTCATTTCTAATCTTGTAACGACCACTAAAATATTGGTAGTACATATGAAGCAACGCTACCATTACCATTGCGTTAGAAGCATGATAATGAATATTACGCAAATGGAATCCAAATGGAATAGTATCATTAATTCTTTCAACACTGTCCCAGGCCCTATCTAGAATAGGTTCGTACCATAGCATTAGGAGCGCTCCAGTTATGCCCAAAATTATGAATATGACAAAGGTTAACATCCCGAGAAAGCCGAGAGGACTGACGAACCTTGAGGGAATTGTGAATTTCATTCCCATAAATATAGTTCGGTCTACTCCTTCATAGACCCATTTACAGAACTGAACTAGACTATTTTCACTCTTTAAGGTAGCGCCCAAATCCCACCACTCCATTACCATTTGGACTCCAATTCGGAGGTTTAATCCAGATTGCTCCACTTTGATCTGATTCTAAATCAAGCATTGGTAAGACATTTGAAGGAGGCGATTGAAGAGATGCTGGTCCTGCGAAGGCCATGCCTGTTAGTGGATCATACAGGCTTCCATGACAAGGACATTCTCCCCTTTTCCTTCCAGGCTCAGGCCAGTACTTCCATAGACACCACAAATGCAAACATACCATACTATACATTCTGAAAGATGAAATATCATTATTATTTCCGCCTAGTTCTTCAGGTAGCCGAATGAACTGCCATGTCCTAAATGCTTCTTTGTTTAATGCAGGATCATCTGTCTTGGGATAGATCACTGCCTCAGAATGGTTCACCGGAAATGAGCTGAGGTTAGCTTGAGAACCATCAGGTAGTTCAACCTTAGCCCTTGCCGATACTTGCCCCGTAGGGTTGGGTAAAAACTTTCCCCAGTCAACAAAAGGTATGAATGTTAAGACAGTACCAGCAGCAGCCATTAATTTCAAGAAATCACGCCTGGAAACCTTACCTCCCAAATTTGGAGGGGTCTGCTGGGACATCATAACTGAACTCAAGAATCGCATCTATAAACTTTTGGCCTATAGAAATAGCATAATTTTTTTGGCTTCAAATTCTGTGTCTGTATTGAAAACCTTCATGAGCCGGTTGTACGGTTAACTTAGTCTTACTCGAATTATGCCGTTGAGGTATTCAACGTCTCGCAATTTATACTTCAAGGCATCCTCTGGTAGCTTGGCCAATACCTGTGAAATATTAGATTTGCGATCGGTTATCTTTACTAAATTGTTTTGAGGTTCGTAGTCCACCCTAATATCTGTGAGTCCCGAAATACCCTTAACCTCAACCAATATTTCATAAAAGTCTGGTCCTTTGATTATGTCTGGTTCTATTCTAACAAATGGACTCTCTGGGGGACTAAATGATATCTTCTTGATTGGAGGAGAACGGATATCTAGAATTCGGATGTCCCTCTTTTGCGCTAATAGTTTCCAGACGTAAGCGATGCCCAATCCCGCTACGAAGCCCCCTATGTGTGCAAAATAGGCTACACCTCCAGATTGGGGGAATATAACACCGAAGACTATTTGCATAATAAACCATATTGGTAAGAATGCAATTGCTGGTATCCTAACAGTTGTGATAAAGAACGCAAATACTATTGTGAAGATCTTGGCTCTCGGGAACATTACTAGGTATGCTCCCAATACTCCTGAAATTGCACCTGATGCTCCGACAGCCGGGATCAAGGCGCTGGTGTCTTGATTCGCAACCAGGCTGTGAGAATATGCTGCAAGAATTCCCCATAACAGGTATATCAGAAGGTACTTCAGATGTCCAAATTTATCTTCTATATTATCTCCAAAAACGAACAGAAAAACCATATTACCCACTATATGCGCAATTCCGCCATGCATAAACATTGAAGTAAAAATGGACACGATATCCCCAGCTATTACAAAACGGGGGATAGAACCGTATGTATAAAATAATTCCTGTGTAGCATTAGGATCCATGAAGAAATTCGTAAACGCCACTTCCCAAAAAAAAACCAGGACGTTTATAAAAATAAGACCGTAATTTACATAGGGCCGTCCATGCAGTCTTTGAGTATCATCGTGGATTGGGAACATTCGGGGTTTAATACAATTTTGTTACTACTAGGGAATCGGATAAATTCGAATATATCTAAAATCCCCCAAAGGGATTTGCGTTAGGTGTAAAGTCCTCACTCTCAGAATGAGCTTTCCGAGAATGCCTCTTTAGCCGCTCTTTATCATCAAATTTCATGTCACAATACTTGCATTTAAATTCATTCAATCCTTCTTCATTCTTCTTTTTGAAAAAGATCATCTGATCGATATTTAACAACGTAATACAACTTCATTAACCTTGTGTAGTCTATTTTTTATCTGGATGAAACACCGCTTCCAATGCTTGTGGGTCGAGAACTTGATACTTGAAAGAAATTCAAGCTGCTCATAGGCCGCTGCTCTATTCCATTACTATCATTGTTAATGTAGATTTGACGCCATTAAGCTTTCTTAGCTTCCATGTAATAGTTTCTTTAACCTTCTCCATGGTGTCAGCTTCGACCTGTGCCACAATATCGTACACTCCATAGACCTGGTACACTTCCCTTACCCCTTCAAGTTTATTGAGTTCGTTAACAATAGAATCCTCGCTCCCCAATTCTGCATTCATCAGTACAAAGGCCTGTGGCATACACCTAAATAGTCATGGCTGGTGTATAAAAACATGTAGATATGCTCATTTTGTGGGCTGTTTACCGTAGAATAATATGATGGACCCGCAAATACATCTTTAGGAACTGGTGGTCGCTGGCACAAGGTGCCTTGCTTAACAGAATCATTAAAATAAAAGGGCCGTAACAGCGTGACTATCAGTATTGTTGGAATAATAAATCATGGAATGCTCGACCAATATTATTTTTCATTCCCTCGCCTGACTTAGATTTCAGTTCCGATTCTCTACGTT
>JAATVS010000038.1 GCA_014523695.1 Nitrososphaerales archaeon TH5895 | reverse complement strand
CAGATCTCATGTGGCAGCTTACTTTCGTCGAAGACTCCAGCACGGTTCCATTGGTAAGTGAAATAATCTTCACACCATTCGTGAAATGCATTATTATCACTATAATATACTATGTTCAAGTCAGGTCTTCCCTTTAAACTAGGGAATGCAACACAGGAATGTCTTTCGTTAAATATCATGACGAGCTTGACGCTATCCAGCATTCGTCTCTCAACCATCCCTTTGGAAATCAAACTGCGCCAACCTATTCTTTCCAAGATTTCACTCCTTCCCTTTGGGACTACAGGATCTCGAGGGAATATATAAGAAAATTTTACGCCACTTCGAATCCTTGAACTGAGTGTCTCAATAAGGTCGACGGGTACTTCCGAAATTATTTCTTTGATGTATTTGTTTGAATTCAAGAATATATACTTCCATCTTTGAAGTATAGCCATAACACCGTTAACAACCTCACATTCAGCGAGAGAACCTATCCTAAGAATAAATTTTAGTGGAAGATCGCCAAATGAATGATCATTGAAATATTCTCTATTTCGAAACATGAACGCGTAACTTGGAATTAGAGAAACAATTGATTCTCCGTACGGAGTAAGTATAAGGTCTCCCTCAAGCCCCTTTGTGACGAGATTTGAGGAGACGAGTCGCGATATGTTTCTATGTGTTTCTTGCATCGTTGCATTTAGTTCTTCAGCAAGTTGTGAAAGACGGTATGATCTGTTTCTAAGTTTCATTAGGGAGGAGTATCTTAGATCTCCGGCTAACTCGAAAAACAAGGAGTTGAGTTCCTCTTCGCGTTCTCCATGCATCGATCAATGACAGTGCGCCTAAAATTTAAACTTGACAAGTGGAGCCAAGTTTAAAATCTATAAATTGAATACAATTCGTATTTTCAGAATCGTTAATCTATTTAGGCTAGTTATGGACTTATTCTGGACATGGTCCTAGGAAAAAGTACACAGTCTTTAATATCCTCGATGCCAATAAACCATCTCAGCAGCCTCTCTATTCCCATTCCAAATCCTCCATGTTCCACCGATCCATATCTCCTCAAATCAAGATACCATCCGTAATCAACAGAATTGAGACCGGCTTGTCTAATCCTATTGGATAGCGTTGGGAGATTATCTTCTCTCATCCCTCCACTACTTAATTCGCCATATCCTCTGGGTCCCAAGAGATCAAAGGTAAGACTTGTTTCCAACTGATCTGGGTTTTCCTTGACATAGAAAGGCTTCACTTTAATAGGGTATCCAGTAATGAACAAAGGGTTAGTCATCTGTCTAGTTAATACCCTTTCTGAATCAATGTTCAAATCGTCCCCCCATCGAATGGTTCTAGCTTTTCCGTCGACTTCGGTTATCTGGAAATCGAGGGAGATTAGCCTTTCGATGGCTTTATCGTAGGTCATTTTGCGAAAAGGCTCCGCAAGTTCCTTAAAGTAACTGGAGTCTATTTTGAGAACTTTCAATGATTCTTTTCGTTCAGTAATAGTTTTATCAAGCGTATACCTAACAAGATCCTCTTGGATTTGTAGAAGGTCTCGAAGGGACACCCATGGGGCCTCACATTCCAGGTGTGAAAATTCTGCCAAATGTCTAACAGTCCTAGATCGCTCCGCCCGAAATGAGGAAGTCAGACTCCACACAGGACCCAATGAGAAAATCATTGCTTCTAAATAGAGCTGTGCACTCTGCGACAGGAATGCCACGTCGTCAAAATAGTTTAGCTTGAAGAGAGTTGAACCTCCTTCCACTGAACCCTTCACCACTAGTGGCGGGGTTACTTCCATCCAATCCTTCTCAGAAAACCATTGCCTAAGAAACTTAAACATCGATGCCCTAATCTTAGCAATTTCTATCATTTTCCGTGTACGTAATGTTAGATGTCTATTATCAAGGAGCAACTCTGCGCTTTGATACTCACCGAGAGGATAGTCCTTTTCCGAAACTTGAAAGACCTGGAGATTTGTTCCGGCAATCTCTATCCCCCCTTCTGGAGCACGAGCATCCTGCTTTACTATACCAGAAATCTGCACGGATGACTCCCTTGTTATGTCGTCGATTTTGTATGAGGGGAAAACACATTGTATGATAGATCCGCGATCATCCCTGAGAAGTATGAATGTGTTCCCCTTTTGCTTTCTCAACCTATACACCCAACCACGTAAGGTCACATCTCTTCCAATGTAATTTGCAGATGCTATATCACAAATCCTCAAAGTTTTGACCCCAACCACCTTATCGATTTCTGAACCAATCGCCTACAAAGATGCATAATGTTTGATGAGCAATAATGAAAAGATTTCGAAACCTACCGTTCTCAATGACCCATGATTGTGCCAGGGGCATTCCAATCATTGTATAGATGAGATCTAATTTAATATATCTGGTCGAGAACACAGTACTTATGACAAAATTTGATGGTATAAAAGGTCAAGAATTACTAGATGTCGAACAGTCAGACTCTGAAGTAACGTTGATTTTCAAAGATAACCGATATCTATTTGTCAGACTAGAAAATGGGCGTATAGTCTGCGAATCGGTGCCGGAATAGAATTCTCATCTACCTGATAGGTAGGCAAAATCCAGTTAATTACTACAAGCGCTGATTTTGACAATCCACCACAACGTGAAATCAATCAAATCTTATTGAATTGGATCTTGCAGATAACTCAACTGGCTCAGTAAAATCATGCCTTCCCCATGAAACTCGAATCTCAGCATGAATATCCTCAGTTCCTGACGTTCCGCGTTGATCCTTGCTGGCCTCTATTGTCTTATCGACGTCAAACATCAGTGACTGTGCCTCTTGAACTGTAAGCGGATATAGTGGAACATCTTCTTGTACTACAAATATCCAGATCCTAAAAGGGATCTTCGGATTTCTGGTCCAAAACAGAACTGCTTTCCTAACATACTCTCCAGTAAAGATCGTGCGGTTATTGATCTTTAAGGCGATGCGTATTTTGAGACGAAATGAATTGTCATGCTTGTTGTACGCTTTCTCCCAACTTGATTGATTAAAAGCACTTCTGATAGTCCCGGTTATACTAAAGCTAAGTTTTAGCAGTCCTCTACTGTTGAATTTTTCCTTTTCGTGGACAGCCTCTAACTTTGTCTCTGAAATGAAATTTCCTCGGCTGCTCAGTATCGGCAATATCAGGAGATCATTTATATCTTCAATAAGTAGTTGTCTCTATCGTATGCTCACAGAAGTAATTGAGAGTAATGATAATACCTTGGAGCTAAAACTTAGAGACGAAGATATTTCCGTGATGCTGATCATCCAGCATGAACTACTTAGCAAAAAGGATATTGACTTTGCGGGAGTTATTCTTAAACACCCACTTATCAGAGATTATATTATGAGGATTGTCACAAAAAAGGAAGATCCCGGGGTGGCACTGAAAGAAGCATCTGCAAACGCAAGTAAATATTTGGAAGAATTAGGCGCAAGTATTAAGACTCAACTAAGAAGTTGAAGGTGATAGCTAACCTGAAGTTCTGTCCTAGCTGCGAATCACGTATGAAATTAATGTCTGAAGAGGGTACGGTAAAATGTCCAAAATGTGGATATGCTGAACAAGATAAATATTCTTTGCAGAATCAAGAAAAGCTGCAACCCAGACAAACAAGATCTGAAAATATTTCAAAAAGTTCGCTTAAGGTAATGGATTCCGATGCACCAAATGCCATGCCCACAACGAGCATTGAGTGTGCAAAATGTGGGAATATGACTGCGTATTGGTGGATGTTGCAGACAAGGTCCGCAGATGAGGCGACTACACAGTTCTACCGGTGTACTGAATGTAGCTACACTTGGAGAAATTACTCATGATTAAAGGTATTCGGTTCCGTGGCCCATTTTTAATTTGGATTGTCAACGTGATGGTCAGACAGCAATGTTTAAAATTAATAGATGATGTCGGTAATCATAAATATTGACATTCAGCGCTAGTACAAACTCCCCAGACGAATGGAAAGTGGTAACATCGGCAATCTCAACCCTAGTGGACGAGGCAACCTTTGAAGCCAATGTCGAGGGGCTTCTATTCAGAGGGATGGATCCTTCACATGTCGCGCTTATTGATATTCACTGGCCGAACTCTGCATTCCAAAAATTCCAGTGCAATGATTCCATTAAATTTGGCGTTAGAATTGATGAATTCTCTAAACTAATAAGACGAGGTGATAAGAAGGATGCGGTTGAAGTTTCTATCGGAGAGAATTCTACATTACTAATTCGGATCAAGAACGGCTACAATAGAGAATATAAAATGCGACTCATAGAAAGTTCCTCAGGTTCAACACCGCTCCCAAAATTGAATTTTAACTCAAGGGTTGTTCTAAACTCTTCTACTTTGGATAGAGTGTTTTCCGACATCCAAGTTGTATCTGAGTACATCACTCTAGGATCAGAGCAAACAAAAATTGTCTTTACCGGAAAAGGAGACGCGGGCGAAGCAAATATCACCTTGGATCAATCTAGCGAGGGGCTAGAAGATATTACTGTCAAAGAAAGTAGCAATGCCACATACAGCCTTGATTACCTTTCAAGGATGATAAAAGCTATAGGAAGCACCGGCGGATCTGTGATAGCTGAATATTCAACTAAAATGCCATTGCGACTAGAGTTCAGAGTCGCAAACATAGGAAGAATACATTTTTATCTTGCCCCAAGGGTTCAAGATTAAAATAGTGATAATAAAGTTGCCTATGTGTAAACACGTACAGATCACTTTCTGAGTATGTACTCAAGGATTTCTTAGACATGCTTGTTGTGATGAAATTTGGAGGAACTGCAGTCGAATCTGGTGAACGGATTAGACACATATCAAACATAGCGCTGAATTATCAACAGAAAATGGGGTTTGATGTTATTTTGGTAACATCCGCGGTGAAAGGGATGACGGATGAGATATTAGCGGTGGCAGAAAGCGTAAAAAAGGGAGACAAATCAGCTGTGAACCAGTTTGTCGACCGTCTAAAACGACTGCATCTATCTCTCATAGATAGTAGTATTTTTGACGAAGCTAAAAAGAAAGAGGCAAAGAATACTGTAAGTGAGCTTGTTGACCTTATTAAAAACGTTCTTCATGGAATGTTGCCTATTAGAGAAGTCACTCCAAAGATGCTCGATTATTTGCTCTCATTTGGAGAGAGGCTCTCCACCTTTATTGTCTCAGTGACGATTGAGGATATTGGGGGAAGCTCACAATATCTTATTGGCAATGATGCAGGTATAGTGACCGACTCCAATTTTGGAGACGCACTCCCGTTAATGGATACTACGAAACTTAATGTTTCGCATAGGCTGAAGCCTTTGTTAGCTAAGAAAGTTATCCCCGTGATCACTGGTTTCATTGGTGCTGATCAATTTGGTAACATAACCACCATTGGTAGAGGAGGCTCCGACTATACAGCGACGATTATAGCTGCGGGCTCCAGAGCGGATGAGGTGTGGCTGTGGAGCGATGTAGACGGATTAATGACAGCCGATCCGAAGATTGTCAGCGATGCAAGAGTTATACGAGAAGCGTCATTTGCCGAAGCCTTAGAAATGGCATTGTTTGGTGCTAAATATATGCATCCAAGAGCATTGGAACCGGCTATCGAGTCTAATATCCCAATGAGGATAAGAAATTTTATGAAGATAGATGACGACGGCACTTTAGTAGTAAGTAATCCCGGTAAGAATTCGCATAAAATAGTGAAAGCAATAAGCTCTATCCGACATACAGCCTTAATAGACGTAAGCGGAGTTGGAATGGTTGGTGCTCCAGGGACAGCCGGAAGGATCTTTGACACTTTGGCTAAAAATAAAGTAAACATCATGATGATTTCTCAGAGCCCATCTGAATCAAGTATTTCAATGGTTGTTAAGAAGGAAGTTCTTCAAAAGGCAACTAGTACTCTGGAATTGTCGCTGCTTGGTAGAGTGATCAAGAAAATTGATGTGAAAGAAGACGTTGCAGTTATAGCAGTCGTTGGTTCAGGAATGCGAGGGATTAAGGGGGTGGCCGCAAGAGTGTTTGGTGCTGTTGGCAACAAGAATATCAATGTGATAATGATTGCTCAAGGATCTTCCGAATTGAACCTTGCTTTCGTAGTGAATGACATGGATTGTGTAGAAGTGGTTAGAACAATTCATGGGGAATTCGATCTCAATAATTCGTGATGTCAGAACGTATGGTATTATTTGAAGCCATTCTTCGAGCAAAGGATAAATTGACATAATGATTAGTTGTTGAGCATGGAAAGGGGCCAATTGTTTGTCGTGGGGATAGGGCCTGGAGATCATGACCAAATGACGTTTCGTGCGAAGGAAGTCATCGGTGAGAGTGAAGTCGTCATCGGTTATGACACCTATATCACGTTGATTGAGGATTTAATTGTCGGAAAAGAGATTCATCGATATCCGATGACCCAAGAAGTTGATCGGGCCAATCAGGCGATCAGGACAGCAGAAGAAGGTAAAAAAGTGTCCCTTGTATCTTCCGGTGATCCTGGAATATATGGCATGATAGGACTTGTGTATGAAATTCTTGCTGAGCGAAACTGGGAACGAGATAATGGGATCTACGTAGAGTGCGTACCAGGAGTTTCGTCACTGAATTCTTGTGCGGCGCTAGTTGGCTCTCCTCTAATGACTGACTTTGCAGTAGTTAGTATGAGCGACCTACTCGTCCCTTGGGAGATCATAATAAAAAGAGTGGAAGCCGCAGCGATGGGAGACTTTGTGACCGTCATATACAATCCAACTAGCAAGAGAAGGGTTCACCAGTTAAGAGACACACGAGAAATATTCTTAAAATATCGAAGCCCGAAGACACCAGTCGCTATAATAAAGGGAGCCTACCGAGAAAGCCAAACGGTTGTAATTACTGATTTGCAAAGACTGCTTGAACCGGAACATCAGCAAATTATGGGAATGATAACTACAATCATCATAGGGAATACATCGACCTTCACATATCGCCATCTTATGATAAACCCAAGAGGGTATAAATCAAAGTATGAATTAGTTCATAACACTCCCGCAGAGGTATAGTGGGATATACTATTGTAGCGATGTTTTCAGAATTGCCTCTATAATTCGTACCAACCTTTTAATTTTGAAGTGGAATGGATTTTTTGAAACTTAGTCGAGATGAGCCCATATTCCTGTCGAGACATATTTTGAATTGTCATCGCGGCAGAGTAACAACGGTAAGTATATAGAAAAGAGTGTAAAGAAAATGATAAAAGTGGAATGGTCTGTTGCTTCAGGATAATCTCTTCTCTGGCTAAAGATTATTTGCAAAATAGTCCGCCTTTTGAGCAGTATTGACGAAATGGCTAATTTTCCAATATCGACTCCTGTCCCTTGAAATGCTGCCTTACTGGCTCAATTATTTTATTTAAATAGTTAGAAACAGCTCGTTTAAGGTCAGCTGGATGAAGAAGTCGGCTCTCAAAATCAATTGCTAGTTGAGCGTAATTGTTGTAGGATATCGTCCCTCCATATTTGGATGCCCTTTCTACTTCGAATTCAGAAAACTCATGAAGAATGATGTATCTAACCAACTCTATTATTGGGTTATTTTTGGAGACCCCGGCTGGACAGTAAGCCATTCCAATCTTGCGGTTGATAGTGTCCTCGTCGTCGTGAACAAGTATGCTACCACCTGGGTTGCTCTTACTCATTTTGCTTGCCATCTTCCTGTTCCCATAGGTGGAACTAGACATTTCCAACTGGCAAGGTTCAGACAATCCTGGGAGCAAATGATGGTGAACCGCAACGGGCGTCTTCCAACCTAATTTTGGAAAGATTTCCCGTGTTAGCATGTGTATTTTCCTTTGATCCATTCCTGCATGAACTATGTCTGATCCTAGTGATCTTATATCAATCGACTGCATAGAGGGATAAAGCAATTGGGAAAAATCTAGGCTGTCTCTTTTAGTCCTTCCCATTATTGTAAGTGATCTCATAGTCCTCGCAAGAGTCAGGTGTTTACCAAATAGGATTAGGTCGTTCCAATATTCATAGCCTCTTTCTCGATACATTTTGCTCCCTAGTACAATGTTCACGCCAGGACAGACGAACTGGAATGCTTCAGCATAATAGTCTGAGAGATGGCTTATCTTACTCCAGTCTCCTCCGAGCTTGTTATTGATATACGTATGCCAATCGGCCAGAAATAGAGTACAGTTGACGCCAGCTTTGATAAAGTCATTAATCTTAAATCCTGTGAGTATTAGACTGCCAAGATGTAATAATCCTGAAATCTCTATGCCGATGTAGTGCTTAGGAACAGAGACGTTAAGAAATAGGTTATATAGCTCATCCTTTGTAACGATCTCCTCTGTAGGCTCTCTGGTAACAAGACTAAGTCGTTCTTCGAGATCCATGTAGATAGGTGGCAAATCTAGAATGCCTTATTAACATCTTTGCGTTATACTTTGCAAATTATCAGGCTCGCGAAGCCTTTAGAACGGCAGCCAGTATCTTAACCTTAATATGGAGATTTCCATGGATATTTCTAATCTGCGAGAGGTGCTCATGGTGCCCTACAATGAAGAACAGATTCGTGATGCGGTGCAATCTTTAGCAAATTTCAGATCAAGGGCTATTTCCCCGTACCATGAGAGATTCAGCTTCCCATTCTTTAGCGGATCTTATTTCGTCTATCGTAAGATTGATGTGAAACGGATAGTTACAATAGCCAAGACAGTTGCACAGAATCCTTTATATTTAGACGTCGGGTGTGGTTACGGCGAATTTCTTAGGAAGATAAGGTATTACATTCCGGACGCCCTAGGCATGGAATTAGACCCAAAGATTTTCTATTACAATGGAATGTATATTCCTCCATACATAAAGATCTGGGATCCAAAGTGGGGGTTGGACCATGATTTTGATACTGTCTTTATCGGCTGGATGGAGCCAGGCACAGATTTCAGAGATGAAATTTCAAAACATACACGGGTGATAGTTACCACGTTGGACCAAGGTTTGAGTTTAGCAGCTGAGTACGAGGCCCATGGCTTCGAACGGGTAGCATGGTGGAGATCTCCGTCGTGGGAAGATGTAAACACCGAGATAATGAATAGACACTATACACAGATTTCGAATAAGGGATTGGAAAGACTGATCAGCCTCAGGGGTGCCCACAATCTTTGGTACATCTACAGCAGAGATAAAGTCATTTCCGAGAAGATAAAACGAAATCTAGCTATAGCAGCCAACGAGGAACGATCTGATTTGAATGAAACATATGACTATGAGGGGGTACTAGATGAGTGCGGTTTTGGTTACCTTCAAGAATTGTCCACATTGAGCAATGGCTCTCGTGAAAAACTTTGGGAAATTAGATATAGCTAGGCTCTAAATGGGTCATTTTGGCCATAATTGCTTGAGCCCAAAATGAAAGACTTAAAAATTCAACCTGCCGAAGCTAACCCAGTTGAAAGTAACAGTTCTGGGCGCAGCAAAAGAGGTAGGAAGATCAGGTTTCCTGGTTGACGCAGGACACAAGAAAATCCTAATGGATTATGGAGTTCTCCTTAAGAGAGATCGAGAACCAGCTTTTCCTCTCCATGTTAAGCCAAAAGAAATTGATGCGGTTATCCTTACTCATGCACATTTGGACCATTCTGGTTTTGTGCCTTCCTTATTTCTATCGGATATCATAGGACTCCAGGCACTTGGCACTCCCCCGACCTTTGATTTGTCTTATCTTCTAATAGAAGATATGATAAAAATTTCAGGATTCTACCTACCATTCGAATATTTGGATGTTATGAATATGAAAAACCATTCTAGAGAATTAGCCTATCGTGAACCATATCTGCTGGACGGTATACAGATTAACCTATTCGAATCAGGACATGTTTTAGGCGGAGCAACTATAACAGTATCGCATGAAAACAAGACAATTTTTTATACCGGTGACATAAACACTAGAGGCTCGAAATTGCTGAGACCGGCAGACCTTAACGTCGGCGAAATCGATCTCATGATCATCGAAAGTACTTACTCCCAGTCTGACCAGACCCCCAGAGAGCAATCAGAACACGATTTATTGAGCTTCGCAAATCAGATAATAGAAGATGGGGGGACAGTTTTTATTCCTGCCTTCTCGGTCGAACGAGCTCAAGAAATAGCATGTGTCCTACAGGCACACAAATTTCCTCACAGGGTGGTGATGGATGGGATGGCTTTAAAGGCCAATGAAATAATGCTGAGACACCCTTCCTTTTTGAGGGATCCAGATACCTTTAAAGACGCCATAACCCGAGCTGAATGGATAAAAGGCTGGAATCGGAGGAAGAAAGTTGTGAATGAACCGTGCGTAATCATTTCACCTGCTGGAATGTTAGTTGGTGGATCGGCAGTGCACTATCTGCAGGAACTATCAAAGAGCGACAAGAATGGTATTGCTCTTGTATCGTATCAAGGGGAAGGGACTCCTGGGCGAATGTTACTAGAGAAAGGGGTTTCCAGTTTTCAAGGGAAATTGACTAAATGCCATGCAGCCGTTAGACAGTTTGAATTTTCCGGCCATAACAGCAGAGCCGAATTGTTTGAAATTCTGAATACCGTTAAAGGATCTCCAGAAGTACTGACGGTACATGGAGATGGAAAGGCTTGTACTGATTTCGCACGTGAAATTCAAGAAAAATACGGTTTCAAAGCTCATGCGCCCGAAGCTGGAGAGACAGTACAGGTCTAAAAACACAGGGATCATCCTTACTTCAAAGTTTGACAGACCAAATGTGTCATTTCCGTGAAATATTGAGTTCTTATAGGCACCTTGGTAGCGTGAAATCAAATGTCATGAAGCCAAAAGCCCTTTTTGTTGCGATTTGTACGTATTAGCAACACTCTGATCCTCATCTGGCAAATGCAATT
>JAATVS010000037.1 GCA_014523695.1 Nitrososphaerales archaeon TH5895 | reverse complement strand
CAGTTAGTAGAGGCAACAAATTCTTCAAGTCTGTCCATAGCCTTGTCAAGTACTTCCTCGTCGGGAAGATATACTAGCCTGAAATGATTCGACCCATAGGCCTTACCAAATCCAGAACCATAGACACTGATAACACCGGTTTTACTTAAGAAGTCCAAAACAAAACTCTTGTCGTCCCTCCACCGGGGGGCAAGGTCAAGCTTGGGAAATACGTAAAATGCCCCCTTCGGAGCCGAACAGGAAATACCATCGATAGCGTTCAATCGCTTCACTATGAAATCGCGTCTTCTGCGCAATTGTTCAACCATAACCGGAATGTGATCTTGAGGTCCGCGTAAAGCCTGTACAGCAGCTATCTGGACAGGCAGGTTGGAAGATATTCTTACTCTTGCTAACTTCGGAAGATTTTCTCGTAACTCATTGAGCTTCTCTGTATTGCTGTTCATGCAAACATAGCCACACCTCCAACCGGTCATCAAGTATGCTTTTGAAAAGCCATTAAGAAGTACTAC
Source organism: Nitrososphaerales archaeon TH5895 (assembly GCA_014523695.1). Classification (GTDB taxonomy): domain Archaea; phylum Thermoproteota; class Nitrososphaeria; order Nitrososphaerales; family Nitrososphaeraceae; genus TH5896. Next base: position 11,236 of record JAATVS010000037.1, on the reverse strand, counting down.
CGGAACGTCTGATGCAACTTTCCCTATACCAGTGAAGGACTCTTCAAATACAATCTTGTCATAAATCTCGTCACATATAAAATAAAGATCATGTTCGGCTGCTACGTCAATAAGCTTCTTGAGGCTATTCGCATCAAACACCTCTCCCGTGGGGTTGTTTGGACTTATTACGCATATGGCTATGCTTCTAGGCGTGATCTTCGAAACTAGATCTTCAATATCTGGAGTTCCATCAGGAAAGATTCTAAATTCAACTGGGGTTCCGCCATAAAACCTAGTATATGAAGAATATGGAGGATAATATGGTCCAGGCATCAGTACTTCAGAGTTTGAGTCAACGATTGAAGCAAGCACCATGTCAAGGCCCTCGGAAACTCCATTAGTAACTAATACATCGTCTTCAGTAGTGCAAAAGCCCTTCGAACGTTCCTTCTCGACGATTGCTTGCCTTAACTCGAGCACGCCTTCAGATTCAGCATAGTAGTTATTGTCATGCTTCACGGCTTCAATTAGTGCGTTTTTGATATGGTCTGGTGTCCTAAAACCAAACTTCACTGGGTCTCCTATGTTGAGGTAGATCAGTTCTTTGCCCCGTTTTTCGTATTCCCTAGCCCGCAGCATGATGTCCCTGATAGCATATTCTACGCCGCTGGTCCTCATCGAAATCTTCAAGCTACCAATGTACCTGTAAATTGACCAAAATAAAATGTTATTTATTAAGAATTAGCGGTTTTTGTCAGTAGACAGCTGGTTCTTTATCAACGGAATCGGAATATCAGATGCGTCTATACTTTTTATGTAACCCTTCGATCATTAAGCATTACTAGGGTCCGTAGCGTAGTCAGGATATCGCAGCGGTCTTCGGAACCGCAGATCGAGGGATCGAAGCCCTCCGGATCCGTTGTGTCTCAACATAAACCTTTTGATAGTGAAGCTCGACTTTAAAAAAAGTATAAAAATATTTATCACTTCGCAAGGATCCATCGAGGTTCAAATGATTCCTTCTACGGACTAGTAATCAACTAATATTCCATCTATTCCCAAGGAGGTTCCAATTAAAAGTTGGCATCATTACTTATTTTCCCATAACCAAATATTCGAAACTCCGGCTAAGGCTTCGATTTGCAAAAAAATGGTTTTCCCATATTTCTTCCTAGCGTTAATGTCCTGGATGTCCTTTGAAAAGTACCATGTCAGGTTGAATTCCACTCCTGAATATGCTAAGGATGTGATGTATGAGATACGAGAATGCAATCAATAGATAAATATCAAACCTGGATAGTTCATATTATCCGTGTTTTAAGGGGGGGGTCGTTGTCTAGCATGGTATGATGCCAGCCTCGGGCGCTGGAGTTCGCCGGTTCGAATCCGGCCGACCCCATCGAGCAAAGTAAACTGTCTATAGATTAAAAACGCTAAAGTTCTTTCCGCTCATTGGAGCTTCAACAATGGTTAACAAATTAGACTAGACCGTAACCGAGTTACTTAGCAACTTCTAGATTTAAATATCCTCTTATATGTATCACATTTGATGTCTGACACACAACCACAACCGAATCAACAAGTGTATAAAGAAGGACCTCGGGACGCGATATACATTGGGAAGAAGCCGTTAATGGCATATGTAACTTCAACTCTTATACAATTGGCTAATCAGCCAAAAGTAACCATTAAGGCTAGAGGATTAAGTATAGGAAGAGCAGTTGATGTATCACAAATCATTCTAAAAAGAATGGAAAACGCAGGATATACAATAGGCGAGGTAAGAATTGGATCAGAGACTGTGCATTCGGAGGACGGGAGAACTAGAAACGTGTCAACAATAGAGATTGAAGTAAATAGAGCCTCTTAATCTCTCTGCTATTTTTGTTGCTTTTTTCCACTATACTTAAATGCTTTGTCTAAGAATGCTGCGATTTTTCTTGCGCATCTTAACCCAGTAACAAAATCACATTCTAACATAATTTCCCGCTTAAGTAAGGACTACCAGGTGTATCTATATCCAGTCAGATTTGTTAACAAAAGGCGAGAATTAAACACTAGGAGTTTCCCTTTCAGTTTCGAGACTAGGAAGTCCATGGTAGAGGAATTATTTGGAGACTCGGTGAAGATAGTTTCTGCATATACGTTTCGTGCTCCATTTTTGAGGTATCTGCCTCCACTTATCTCTCCATACTCATGGACCATGAGAAAGGAGATTTTGGGAAGCATTGTAGAAAATGATTTTTTCTCATACACTGGCGATAGAGCCGAATCTTGGATGCTTAAGATACATGGATTAAAACCCATGCTAAGTAAGAGGTTAGAAATTTCTGGTACATTTGTGCGAGACCTTCTATACAGGGATGCAAGAAACCACCTTGAAATGAAAAATAATGGAGAAGGGCCTTGGCATCATTATGTGCCTCCTCAGGTGGTTGAGATCATTTATAAAAATTGGGCTGTAATTGAACAGTTTGCTGATGCCGACGACAGGACAGTAAGACTATTCGGGATGAAATTCCCCCAGGAAGGACTTCTATCCTCATAGAACATATTTATATTAGACAGTAAGACGTTGCGTTGAATGAAAACGAAAGGCGCAGAATTCATTTGGCTGGACGGAAAATTTGTAAAGTGGGAAGATGCAAAAGTCCCCATTTTTACACATGCGCTACATTATGGCACTACAATTTTTGAGGGAATTCGTGCGTATTCGTCGATGGACAACAAATTGCATGTATTCAGACTTGCTGAGCACATGGAGAGACTTCACCGTTCTGCCCAAGTATATCGCATTAATGTAAATTACTCAGCCAAGGAACTTTGTGATGCTACGGTCGAATTACTGAGGAAGAACGATATTAAGGAATCGTGTTACATTAGACCACTTAATTTCGTAGGCTTACATGGAATAGATTTGAATGTGACGTTGGATTCTCCAACATATTGTGCAATAATTGTATTTCCATTTGCGAGATATTTTAGTGAGCAAGGAATTAGGGTAGGTGTTTCGTCGTGGCGAAGAATAAATGATACTTCTATTCCTCCAATGGCGAAGGCAGCTGGTAACTATCTTAATTCTGTCCTTGCTACCCAAGAAAGTAAAAGACATGGATTTGAAGAATCTATTATGCTTGACCAAGAGGGTAACATTAGTGAGGCCCCTGGAGAAAATGTCTTTCTTGTGCGGGATCACTCGATCTACACACCTTACATAGGTAACTCGGCCCTTGAAGGAATTACACGAAATACTACATTTGAAATTGCTGCCAATCTAGGGTATACTATTGTTGAAAGGCCAATCTCAAGAACGGAGCTCTACATGGGCGATGAACTTTTTTTGACGGGAACTGCGGCTGAAATAGTTGGGATTCTAAGTGTGGATGGGCATCCTGTTGGTGATGGCAGGGAAGGACAGATTACTAGGCGCATAAGACAAGCGTACTCCAGGATTGTGACTGCGGAAGAACCTAGATTTTCAAGTTGGCTAACTAGTGTATGGTAGCCTCAGAATATGCAGATCTACATGTAGCCGTTATAGGTGTAGGAGGATGGGGAAAGAACCATGCAAGAGTCTTGAACAACCTCGGAGCTTTAAGCGCCGTTTGTGATATGGACGTCAAACGTGGTAAAGAAATATCGGAAAAGTACAACGTGAATTGCTACACATCCCTAGATCGATTGCTACAGGAGGAGCAGAATCTGGATGCTTGTTTCATATGCACTCCTACTAAGAGTCATTATGAGCTTGCAACTAGAATAATCGATAAGGGAATCCATCTCTTCGTTGAGAAGCCATTATCGTTCTCTTCGAAGGAATGTGATAATCTTGTTGAATTGGCGCAGAATAAGAAAATAATCTTGACAGCAGGGTATATAGAAAGGTATAATCCGGTCGTTCAGGATGTCAAGAGGATAATCCAGAGCAAGAAATATGGAGATCCATTGATGATGGAATTTCACAGAGAAAATAGAATGCCTGTACATATTACTGACGTTGGAATAATTTATGATACTTCGGTTCATGATATCGATACTGCAATGTATCTCTTTGACAGTAAACCTATCGTTGTCTTTGCTCGGACAGGAAAAAAATTTCATTCCTTCGAGGATTTTGCTACTATCATGCTAGGTTTCGAAGATCAAAGAGTAGCTATTATCGCATCGAACTGGATCACACCTAAAAGAGTCCGAAGGTTTAGTGCCGTTTGCACCGATGGAATTATAACAGGGGATTTTATTAGTCAGGAAATCAGGATAGATGATATGAACGCGACTACGATACCAAGAAGGGAATTCAAAGAACCTTTATCAGTAGAGATTACAACCTTCCTTGATGGAGTAGCGGGAACCCAAAATAGCGTTAATCCACTAGTGTCATCAATTGAGGCAACTCGCGTAACTAAAGTAGCTGAATCTGCAATTTTGTCTAGCAATACTGGTTCCCCTATATATTTGGACTTTAAAGGGAAGTAGGTATTTATGAGAAAATCATTACTAGAGATTTTGGCTTGTCCAATTGACAAGCACTCCCCCCTTGAGCTTTTTGAAATCAATGTACATTCGACTAATAAATCCTCCATAGATAAACAAGATGAGAATGGAATAACGCAGGATGAACTGACTTACAATCATACCTCTTATGAGAATGTCATAATCAAAGATGGTGTTCTGTTCTGCAGTCGCTGCTCAAGGTTCTTTCCGATAATAGATGAGATTCCTATCATGCTGCCCGATGAGCTTCGAGAGAGGGAAAAAGATCTGCAATTCCTACTAGAATGGGAAACCAAGTTACCTAGCAAGATACTTGATCACGGTGTACCTTGGCATATTGATCGGAAATAGATGAAATAGAAAGTCATAAGTAAACTTGTTCCCTTAATATGTCGGATGTCTAATTCCTAAGTGGGTCGCGCTCCTGATTTTGGTATTTCTCTTCTTGGGGAGCTCAATTGACTAGAGTGCATCCAAATCACAGAGTTTGGCTCGGAAGTTTGGAATCTACTTATTATTGGAAATGTTCTGTTCTGTTCCGCATGCGGGACATGAATTCTTTGGCCCCATACAAATTGCGACTTTGGCCATGTATTTAGCAGGAGCGATCAGATTGTTTCTACTTATTGACCATAGCTTCACATACAGGATTTGCCTTCATGATTATCATATCTAGATTATGATTATTCGTTTTCGCAATAGCACTAAAGTCGTCTCTCGAACAAGCTATGACAACTGTGTTCTTGTCCGTGGGATAGATATCTAGTGAAGAACCTGGTCGCCGTTCTACGTCGCCTATGTAGTCCTTTAACCTTGACTCCATGGTGGAGAATAATTCGATCTTATCTCCCTTCATTTCATTCTGGTCGAGGTTCCAAGCGATTATTACCCTTGTCCTACTTGCCTTTAGTTCAGATTTCTTTAGGACTAATCGAAGTCTGTCAATCAAATGCTTAACGTATCCCTCAATTCCTTTTATGGTCCCATTCACTAAATACGCCAAAGGACCGGCTCCTGAAAGAGAGGAAGCAACGACACGAAGATCGTATAGTCCGTTTGAAATTTCGTCTATATACAAATCGCCATATCTGTTCTGGAGTACTTGAGAGGGAAATCCTGAAGAACGTGTTTGTTTGCATACCTCTAAAGTACTAGCTAGGCCGGTATAGTGTTCCAATATTCTAATGACGTGGGCGAGTTCAGCTGAATAGATATCAACGATATTCGAATCCTCTGTATCTGGTAGATCGTGAATAAGGCCTAACAAATAGAGATCCTTCTCGTTTGAGGAGGATGATGATCCGACCAAAAGATCTGCTTGATCTAGTTCAGAATGAGATGTAATAGGCATGTAATAATAATAAATGTCTCTTCCAATCACAAACCCTGTCAAATGTTCAATAAGTGCAATATTCTCTGTGTTACCTCCGATCCCAGTAGGAAGAGTAAACACAATCGAAGTCCCCGGACTTATCGACCTTACGAGATCCCTTAATTTTGAGGATATGTCTGCCCTTACATCTTGACCTGTCTTCCGAACCTTTGGAGAAAAGAATACGTATGATGCCATCTTAATGGCAACATCCACAGGTTCTAGCTCAAGCAATGGCTCATCTTCCAAAAGGGAGCTCACACTAGGATACGTTTTAATGATTTCAGGCTTCAGCATTATTGCCATTCGTGCGGATTCATCGATCAAGGACACCTTATGCCCTCTAGCGGCGATTGCGGAGGCAATTCTGTAACCTTCAGTACTGAGTCCGTATACTACTACCGGTTCAGATGATTTTCCTAGACTCAAACTAGAATCGCCTACCCTCAAACATAGGATAACGGTGCTATGTAAGAGTTAAAGAAAAGTCTTTTCTATCCATGGTTAGTAGTCTATCGTATATTCCATGAGAGTATGGCTTGATATTTTGACACCCAAACAAGTTATGTTTTTCAAACCTCTTGTTGACTCCCTTATAATTGATGGCCACGATGTGCTTTGTACTTCAAGAGATTACCGGGAAGCGACTGAGCTTGCGAGATTAAAAGACTTTAAAATAAAAGTGGTCGGTAAGCATGGAGGAGAAGGTAAATACGACAAGTTAAGAGCTAGCGCTTCCCGTGTATTCGAATTAGCTGAATTAGTACATGCATATGAGCCAGATATAGCAATCACCTTTTCGTCACCCGAAGGAGCACGGGTGTCTTATGGACTAGGAATCAAACATTATTGTTTCAGCGATTCCCCACACGCCATAGCCGTGTCGAAGCTGACGGCTCCATTGACAGACGTACTGTTTTGTCCATGGATAATCCCTTACTCTGCCTGGAATAGGTTTGGTATATCGAGGACGAACATTGTAAGATATAGGGCATTAGACCCCGCAGCGTGGCTTAAGCGGACTCATGGCCAACCTCGCTCAAGAATCACAGATGTATCATATGAGAAGGGAAATAAGAAGAATATTCTAGTAAGATTGGAAGAATCAAAAGCTGCCTACCTGACTGAAAGTCCAGCCAAAAAGAATGGTTACTTGTTTCTGGATAGTCTAATCAAATCAATCCACGATTTGGCAAATGTCGTTGTTATCTGCCGATATTCTGATCAGGTCACAATGGTCAATGAAAGATATCAAGACAAAGTTTCCGTTGTCGGAAACATTATCGATGGTACATCCGCAATAGATTCTTGCGACCTCTTCATAGGTGCTGGAGGAACCATGACAGCAGAGGCTTGTCTTATGGGAAAGCCTGCTATCTCTATTGCTCCTATATCATTCTATGTAGAGAGGTACTTGTTAAAAAGTGGGCTACTTTTAAAAGCATCTAAGCCAGCTGAGTTAGTGAAACTTGCTACAAGGACTCTCACAGATCCGCTTGGACGTGCCAGTCAAAATCAGAAGGCAAAATTCATCTTGGAGAAGATGGAAGACCCTATCCAGACGGTAATGCGATACATATTAGCTCACCAGTAACATTATTAAAGTTACAGTTCTTCAATAGAGGGAGCCCGGAAGCCCGGTAGAGTGGATTTTATTATCGCCGAATGTAGTGGCCAAGCATAGAGGCCTTTGGAGCCTTTGACCCCAGTTCGAATCTGGGCCGGGCTATGTTTTTTTGATTTTTAAATATCAATCAGTGTAGCTTTAGAAATGATCGAACGATGTTCTATGAACCTGAAGAGATTGAATATGATCTGACGATTTTTGATAAATCGTTGTATGCGTTCTCAACTGCCTTCTTTCTTTTTTCAGTTCTTTCTCTAAAATTTTGTAGCCTCCTCTGATTGTGAAGAATCATTTCAACTTGCTCGGAGTGATTTGGTGAGCCTTTTGATTTCCTCAAGGTCAGAGATTTTTCGGTGCTGGATGCTGCAATTATTTCTCTTAATGTTTCCACTGATATCTGATATTCTGATGCTTCTAACAGCTGCTCAATCTGATTCCCTTCAAGATCTTTCAATGTACGTTTGCCACTGCTTAGGGCCAATTTAACAAGAGAGCCTACGAGTTTGTGAGCAGACCTAAAGTCTAGGGACTCTTTAGAAGTCAGGAGTTCTGCTACGTCAACTGCATTAGCGAAACTCCTAGTGGCAACCTCTAACATTCTGGATTTGTGGACTATACAGGTATCAATGACAAGCCTAAGTATCCTTAGTGAATTCTCAGTCGTCATTGTCGAAGCAAAGACAAGGTTTTTTATCTCTTGTAAATCCCTACTATATCCTGATGGTAAGCCTTTCAATATTGCCATTGACGCAGTAAGATTTCCAAGAATTACTCCCGATTTTGAACGCAATATCTCGAGAGGATCAGGATTTTTCTTTTGTGGCATAGCGCTCGAAGTCGAACTGGCAGAATCAGCTAGTTCAATATATTCGAATTCATTAGTAGTCCAAAGAATAAGGTCTTCAGCGATCCTACTCAAAGTAATCATAAGTATGCTTAGGCAAGAAAGATATTCGAGGATCACGTCTCTAGAACTTGTTGCATCTATGCTATTGGTATTCAATTGGTCGAATCCCAATAGTGAGGCTGTCCGATTTCGATCCACAGAAAATATGGATCCCCCAATGGCCAACGAACCGAGAGGCGATTGATTAATCCTTTTGTATGAATCCTCTAGCCTTCCCAAGTCACGAAAGAGAGACTCCGTATAGGAGAGAAGGTAATGAGAAAATGTTCCAATCTGGGCATGTTGTAGGTGAGTGTAAAGTACCATTATCGAGTCCTTATTGGAATCCGCTCTTTTAAGCAGGGACTCTATCATGTCTCCCAAAAGAACACAGACCTCATTGATGTCATCCCTGACTTTCATCTTAAGATCAGTCATAACCTGATCATTTCTAGACCTGGCAGTCTGCAACATCCCTCCCTTATCCATCCCTAATTTTTCAACTACAAAAGATTCTATAGATTCGTGAACATCTTCATTCTCATTTTTTTTCATGACTGGTTCAGGATGGAGTTTTGCTTCCTCTAAAGCTTTCAAGATCGCGGCTAATTCTTCTCTCGACAAATAACCGATTTCGTGCAGCATTATCATATGAGCCTCGCTTCCAATTATATCATAGAATAAAATTGCAAAGTCATCCTTTAGGGAAGAAAGGTAATTCAAAATCTCGCGATCGATTGAACCTACGGGCCTAGATCTATACATAGGATAAACGAACAGTACCTTGATTTAATATTTTGCTGGCACATCAAGGGACCTGATCTCTTAAATGGAGATTAAAAATATAACAAACACTTCAATTACGAGTTGTCACGTGTGGCCTTGCAACCATGGAAAATACCATTGACCGTAAAACATTCATTAGTGCAGTTCTTGTGCACGGTAACGTCGTTCTTAGAAGTGCTCCTAGCTGAAACACCTACAAAATGTAAGACTATCACGGACAAAAAAATGCTTCTAAGGGTTGCCTAATTGCCGATGTACGGATGATCGATACGGATCTAGATCTCATCCCTGATTATGACTTGGGTAGAAATGGATTTAAGTACCCTAAAAAAATAATTGGACCTCACGTTTCAGTTGAGCAGCTCGTTAATAGTTATATATCGATTGCTCCAAATCAGAGGAGAGATGAATCAGGACATTCAGCAGGTGAAAAGACAAATATTCGACGAACTCACCAAGATTGTAGATCCAGAAATAGGAGTTTCAATTATGGAGTTAGAGTTGATAGACAAAGTAGATATCAAAGAAGGTAGTGTGGATATAGATTTGCATCTTACAAGTCCCTTCTGTCCAGCCGTTTTTGGTTTCAAGATAGCACAGGACGTCAGGGACAACGTTTACAAACTGAATGGTATTGAAGGTGTTAAGGTGAATGTAAGCAACCACTTCATGGCCGAAGCGATCAACAAACAGGTAAATGAGAGCAACCCTCCTCCAAAACCGTGAAATCATATTAGATATGCACCCACTAGATCACTCTTACGTAACTTGAACTGTGTGTGAAACTGTTTGCCTGTCTAACCATTCTGCGGCAAAGTGCTAATGCAATAGGTTAATTGGCAAATTCATATTTTGCCCAAGGTTCTGGTTCGTGATTCAGCTAACTTTTTGTCATTTTTCGAAATGCTCACAAGATGTCCTCTGAGCAATTGGATTCCAAGCGCAGGATCGACTCCTTTAGGACACACCACACTACAAGAACCTGCAAAATGACATCTCCAAATGCCGTGTTTGTTGTCTACAATGTCCAATCTGGACTGAGTGGCATCATCTCGGTTGTCGGCAACATATCGGTAAGCTTGGGACAAAGCCTGCGGGCCTGGAAACTTTGTATCAGAACCTACGGAAGGACATGCAGAGTAACACAGACCACACTTTATACAATATGAAAATTGCAAATACTTCTCGACATCTTCAGGCGATTGTATAAATTCTGTGAGATTATTCTTGTCTACAATATTTGCATTTGGATTGTGAATAAAAGGCTCCATTGAACGATGATGGTCAAAAAAATCTGAAAAGTCGGTGACCAGGTCTCTAATTATTGGAAAATTAGGAAGAGGCTCGCAAGTAATGATATCCTCATCGATCTCAGAGACCTTAGTATAACATGCGAGTCTTGGAATTCCATTTATCTTCATGCCACAGGATCCGCATGATGCCATCCTACAAGAATATCTTATCGCTATGCTATTATCCAAATAGCTTTTGGCATGCAACAACGCGTCCAACACAGTAGTCCACCGCTGAATAGGTACTTCAAACTTGTCGAAATGTGAGGATTTACCTTGCTTGGGGTTCCTCCTGTAGACTCTTAAGTTGACCACTCTCCGGTTGCTCTCAGCTCTGCTTTCCTTTTTCTGATCATGGCTTAGCTTTGTTCGGCTTTTTTTGATATTAGCAGGTGCGGTCATGGTGTCAATTAACCCAATCCGTTAGCCGTTATTATTGTTCTTGTGCCATATGCAATAATTGCAATCATTCCGACTAGCGTAAAAACAGTCACTCCGTTTTCCCAAGCTAAATTCTGTCTAAATTCTAGCAAAATAATTCTTAGCCCGTTGAATCCGTGAATGGCAATCAGCACAAGAATGGATTCCAAGAGCACGGCATACGCAATATTTTGATAATTCGCAATGACGTTCTCGTATTCTAAACTCATAGAAAAAGGCATAACTAACCTCATAATGATGTGCACCGCGACAACGAAGAGCGCAGCAATTCCTGAGATATAATGTATCTTCATTATCTGACTTTCTTTTAGTATCAACGTGTTTTATGATAACCTCCGAATCTCCATTATATGAAT